>CAYYEE010000017.1:0-13800 GCA_964470775.1 uncultured Planctomycetota bacterium
AAAGGCTTGCAGCGCCACGCCGGCCGCGCCCGCCACGAGGGGCCGGGCGCCGCCGCGCATGACCAGCGCCTCGGCGCACGCCATGAGCCACGGGATCCACGGCATGGCGCACAAGTGGCACCAGTGGCCCTCATAGACGCGCAGGAACTGTGGCGCGGCCAGGGCGTAGGTCAGGCCCGTAACAAGCGCCGCGACCCGGCCCGCTCGCAGCGTTCGCGCCCAACCATACGCGAACGCCGCGGACAGGAACAGGTTGATCACGATGGACAGGTTGGCGGCGCGGGGCGCGGGCAGAAGAAGGAACAGCCAGTTCGTGGGGTAGAAGATGGCGGATTGCAGATTGGCGACAAAGGGCATGCCCGCGAACACGTAGGGGTTCCAGAGGGGCATGTGGCCGCGGGCCAGTTGGCCGAAGCCATAGACGCGCCATACGTAGAACTGCGTGCGTCCGTCGCCTTCGGCCGAGCCGGCCACGCGGTTGGCCGGGCCAAAGAGCACTGGGCCGAATAGTATGATGAGCAACAGCAACGCGCCCAGCAGCGCCGCAGCGTCGCGGCGATCCAGAGCAAGGATGGGCTCGGAGGCGGCGGTGTCGGTCATGGTCGCCTGCGTGAGAGAGGACATGGTGTCGCCAAGATAGCATGTTGGGGCGCAGTGGGCTACAGCAAAGACCGCGAGGCATTTGCGCTTTGGAAGTCTCGGACCGCCCAGTCCCCTATGTTCGCCAGGCACGGTCGGTGTCGGGGGCGCTATCGGGATCAATATCGCTGGGATGGGAGGCAAGCTCAAGCGACGCTACCGATGCCGATACCGACGCCGAAGGGTACTCTGCGTGGGCAAAGGACATCGTTGCGCCCTGGGGATCAATGCCGGCGTTGGAGGTGGCGACAGGCCGGAATCGCCACTTCCAGAAACCGCTTTGCTGGGCAAAGACGTTTCCGCCCTTCATCCAGTTGTCTGCCCCTGTGTCACTTGCGAACAGCGCAAAGGGCCCCTGCAAGGGACCAAAGCGACCGAAAGGACGGATGGGACGAGGGGGGCCGAACGCCTCATCCAGAACCGCGAAAATGTTACATTTGACAAGGAGGGCCGCCGCCCCCTAACATACTGCGGCTGGCCGGACGTTGCCTGCCACGGATTGACAACCCCCTGGGACGGGACTGACGAGGAGGAGGATATTATGCCGGAAGGAAACGAGGTTCCCTCGGATCTGCGCTACTCCAAGGACCACGAGTGGGTGAAGATCGTCAACGGCGTGGCGGTCATCGGCATCACGGACCACGCCCAGCACGAACTCGGCGGCGTGACGTTTGTGGACCTGCCGCCCAAGGGCAAGAAGGTCGCCCAGTTCGGCGAGCTGGCCGCCGTGGAGTCGGCCAAGGCCGCGTCGGACATCTTCGCGCCCGTGGGCGGGGTGGTGGCCGAGGTCAACACCGCGCTGGAGGACGCGCCCGAGACCGTGAACAGCGACCCCTATGGCGATGGCTGGCTGTGCCGTCTGGAGCAGGTGGACGCCAAGGAACTGGACAAGCTGATGACCGCGGAGCAGTACGCGAAGTACCTGGAGCAAGCGTGACATGAGTTATGTGGCCAACACCCCGGCCCAGCGGCAGGAGATGCTGGCGGCGATCGGGCTCAAGATGGAGGATTTGTTCGCCGTCGCTCGGCCGGAATTGCGCGCCAAGTCCTTCAATCTGCCCCGCGGCCGATCGGAAATGGAGGTCCGCAGCCTGATGGGCGGCATGGCCGCCAGAAACCACTCGGACCTCGTGTGCTTTCTTGGCGGCGGGTTTTACGATCATTTCATCCCCGCGGCCGTGGACGCGGTGGTGAGCCGCGCCGAGTTCTATACCGCTTACACGCCCTACCAGCCCGAGGCCTCCCAGGGCACGCTCCAGGCCATCTATGAGTTCCAGTCCGCCATCGCGCGGCTGATGGGCATGGACGTGGCCAACGCGTCGCTCTATGACGGCGGCACCGCGCTCTACGAAGCTATGATGATGGCCCTGCGCGTCACTGGCCGCCGCAAGATCATCGTAGACGAGTCGGTGAACCCCATCTACCGCAAGATGCTGCGCTCGTACACCACCAACCTTTCCATCGAGTTCCACGAAGCGCCCACGCTGGGCGGACGCATGGACCGCGGCCACGTGGGACGGCTGCTCGACGACCAAACCGCCGGCGTCATCGGCCAAAACCCCAACTTCTTCGGCTGCGTGGACGACTACAGCGACGTGGCCGAAATGACCCGCAAGGCCGGCGCGCTTATGATCTGCTCGTGCTATCCCTCGTCGCTGGGCATGTTGAAGCCGCCCGGCGAAATGGGCGCGGACATCGCCACGGCCGAGGGACAGTGCCTGGGTCTGCCGCTGTGCTTTGGCGGGCCGTACCTGGGCCTTATGGCCACGCGGCGCGACTTGGTGCGCAAGATGCCCGGCCGCATCGCCGGCCGCGCGCGCGACCGCCAGGGCCGCGAGGGGTTCGTGCTCACCCTGCAAGCGCGCGAGCAACACGTCCGCCGCGCCAAAGCCACCAGCAACATCTGCACCAACGAAGCGCTCTGCGCGCTCGGGTCGTTGACCTATCTTTGCCTTATGGGCGAACAGGGCATGGCCGAAGTGGCGCGCTTGTGCCACGCCAAAGCCGCCTACGCCCGCGAGCGGCTCCAGGCCATCCCCGGCGTTCGCGCGCGGTTCGGCGGCCCGGTCTTCAACGAGTTCGTGGTGGACCTGCCCCGCCCCGCGGCGGACGTGGTCAACGAGCTCATCAACCACGGCTTCGCCGCCGGGTTCCCGCTGAGCCGCTACTATCAGGGCATGGACAACTCGCTGTTGATCGCCGTCACCGAGAAGCGCACCAAGGCTGAGATCGGCATGCTGGCCGAGACGCTGGAGGGCTTGCTGTGAAACTGATCTTCGACAAGAGCGTGGCCGGCCGCCGAGGCGTGCGTCTCCCCGAGCCGGACGTGGCCACGCCCGAGCTGGACCCCAAGTTGCTCCGCTCCAAGCCCGCTGGACTGCCCGAGGTCTCGGAACTGGACGTGGTGCGCCACTTCACCCGGCTGTCGCAGCTCAACGCGTGCGTGGACACGCACTTCTACCCCCTCGGCTCGTGCACCATGAAGTACAACCCCAAGGTGGGAGAGCAGGTGTGCCGCTTGGAAGGCTTCGCCGGCTTGCACCCGCTGCTGCCCCAGTTGCGCGGCGGCGGGTTGCTGACGCAGGGCGCGCTGGAGGCGCTGTACGAGTGCGAACGCCTGCTCAGCGAAATCACGGGCATGGCGCGGTTCACCATGCAGCCCCTGGCCGGCGCGCACGGCGAGCTGACCGGCATCATGATCATGGCCGCTTATCACCAGAAGCGCGGCGCCAAGAAGGCGCGCGTCCTTGTGCCCGATTCCTCCCACGGCACCAACCCGGCCAGCGCGGCCATCGCGGGCTACGAGGTCGTCACCGTAGCCTCGAACGAGCGGGGCATGGTGGACCTCGATGCGCTGAAGGCGGCCCTGGGCAACGACGTGGCTGGCCTCATGATGACCTGCCCCAACACGCTGGGCCTTTTTGAGGAGAACGTGGACAAGGTGGCGCGCATGGTCCACGACGCGGGCGGGCTGATGTACTACGACGGCGCCAACCTCAACGCCATCGTGGGCAAGTACCGCCCCGGCGACCTGGGCTTCGACATCGTGCACCTGAACCTGCACAAAACCTTTGCCACGCCGCATGGATCGGGCGGGCCGGGCGCGGGACCGGTGGGCGTGTCGGCCGAGTTGGAGCGGTTCCTGCCCGTGTCCGTGGTGGTCAAGCGCGAGGACGGCACGTTCGCGCTGGAGTACGACCGGCCCGACTCCATCGGCTACATCGCGCCGTTCTACGGCAACTTCGGCGTCATCCTGCGCGCCTACGCCTACATCCTGGCGCTGGGCCGCGAAGGCCTCATCGAGATGTCCGAGAACGCGGTGCTGAACGCCAACTACCTGCTGGCGCGGCTGCGCAAGAGCTTTGACGTGGCGTGCGGCAAGACGTGCATGCACGAGTTCGTGGTGTCCGCCGTCAAACAGGCCCGGCAAGGCGCCACGGCTCAAGACATCGCCAAGGCGCTCATCGACCGCGGCTTCCACCCGCCCACGGCCTACTTCCCGCTCACCGTCAAGGAGGCGCTCATGATCGAGCCCACCGAGACGGAGTCCAAGGAGACGCTGGACGCGTTCGCGGACGCCATGCTGGAGCTGGCCGAGCTGGCCAAGAGCGACCCCAAGCAGCTTCAGGACGCGCCCAAGACCACGCCCGTGTCGCGGCTGGATGTCACCGCGGCGGAGAGGGCCATGGACCTGGGCGTGTAGGCCGCTCAGCCTGCCCGGCCGGCCCGATCCGCCGGTTCCGTCGGGTCAGCCCGATGCGCCGGATCAGGAGGACGCCAAGCGATGGGGACATTCTGCTTCGCCGGTTCGCCGGACGCGAAGAAGTCGGACGTTCTGCGCGTGTGTGAGGCCGAGACGACGCGGCAGTGGCGCGATCTGGTGATGATCCCCTCGGAAAGCATGTGCCACCCCGCGGCCGCGGCGTTGTTGGGCGGCGAGCTGGGCAATATCTACGCCGAGGGCCTGCCCCAGCCGCTGCTGTGCCACGACCCGCGGCCGTCGGCCAGCGACGCGGCGCGCTTCAACGCCTGGCGCAGCCGGCTCGGCGACCGCAGGTTCTATAAAGGCACGGTGAACGCGGACCGCGTGGAGTTGATCGGCCAGCGCCGCGTGGCCGAGGCGTTCGCGCGCCTGCCCGGCAGCCCGCCGGCCGAAGACATCTTTGTCAACCTCCAACCCCTTTCCGGCGCGGCGGCCAACCTCTCCGTGTTCGTGGCGCTGCTCAAGCCTGGCGACCGCATCATGGGCCTGGACCTCTCGCACGGCGGTCACCTGACGCACGGCTCGCGCTTCAACTTCTCGGGCAAGACCTATGAAGCGCGCTCCTACGGCGCGGACCTCAAGACGCGGCGGCTGGACTATGACGCCATCGAGCGCCAGGCGCGCGAGGTCATGCCGCGCCTCATCATCGGCGGCGCCTCGGCTTATCCGTGGGACTTCGACTGGCCGCGCATGAGATCCATCGCCGACAGCGTGGGCGCGCGGCTCATGGCCGACGTGGCGCACCTGGCCGGGCTCATCGTCGGCGGCGCGGCCAGCAACCCGCTGCCCCACGCGCACGTCGTCACCTTCACCACGCACAAGACGCTGTGCGGTCCGCGCGGCGCGGTCATCCTGTCCGCCGACCCGGAACTGGCCCGCGCGCTCGACATGGCCGTCTTTCCCGGCATGCAGGGCGGCCCGCACATGAACTCCATCGCGGCCATCGCCCGGCTGTTCGAGTTGATCCTCGAAGACCCCGATGGCTTTGCCGCGTTCCAGCGCAAGGTGGTGGACAACACGCGGTTCTTTGCGGACCGCTTGGCGGCCGAGGGCTTCGCGCTGGAGTACGGCGGCACGAACACGCACATGACGCTGGTGGACCTGAAGCCGTGGCCCGTGACCGGCGAGGGGCCGCTGGACGGCGAGACCGCGTCGCGGCTGCTGGAGCTGTCGGGCATCGTGTGCAACAAAAACTCGCTGCCCGGCGACCCGGACGGCGCGCGCGCCAGCGGCCTGCGGTTCGGGCTGACGTGGCTGACGCAACGCGGCGTGACACGCGAGCAGCTTGTGGAGATCGCCGCCGTGACGCGCTCGGTCCTGTCGGCCGCGCGCACGGCGCGGGTGTGGACGCCCTCGGGCGAGCAGCGCTGCCGCGGCCGCGTGCCCTGGGGCGCGCTGGACGAGGCGGCCCGGCGGACGCTGGCCGTGGCCCAGGCCTTGCCCTGGCCGCCCAAGCCTTCGGCCCGGCCCGCCGCGGGCAGCCATGCCGGTCTCGATGGCCGGACGCTGCTGCTGGCGCGCGGCGACAAGGCGCGGCTGGCCATGGGCCAGGTCCTCACCGCGCGGCCGCCGGCCCAGGGCCAGGCCGTGCGGGCGAAGATGCTGGACGGCAAGGGCGGCCTTGTCGCCGACGTGGTGGCGCTGGCGCTGCCGCCGCTGGGGCGGGAAGAGAGATTCGCGCTGGCGCCGCTGCGGCAGCAGGCCGCCGCGGCCAGGCGATGGCTGGAAGCGCTTTCGGACGGATATCTGCTGTTTGACGAACAGGACCCGCACAAGAAGATGGACGGGCCCGTAGTGATCGAGGAGGCGGACTTGAACGATTTGACCAAGGCGGACGTGGATGCCATGCGCCAGGCGGCCGGCGCGCAGCCGCAGGAAGACGCTGCCAAACCCTACTTCATCGGCCAGAAGCCGGCGGCCGGCGCGCAGGCCAAGCCGCTCGTCAAGCCCCAGCCGGCCGAGGCGCCGATCCGCCGAACCACGCTTTTCGACACGCATCGCGCTCTGGACGCCAAGATGGCGCCGTTCGCGGGATGGGAGATGCCCATCCAGTACCCCAGCGGCATCTCGGCCGAGCACCGCGCCGTGCGCGTGGCGGCCGGGCTTTTCGACGTGTCGCACATGATGGCGCTTGAAGTGAGCGGGCGCCACGCGCTGGAGTTCCTGGAGACGACGCTGGCCAACAGCGCGTCGCGGTTGGACCCGGGCGAGTGCCAGTACTCGGCCATGCTCTACCCGGACGGCTCGGCCGTGGACGACGTGTATGTCTATCGGCTCGAACGCGAACGGTTCATGGTGGTGGCCAACGCGGGCAACGCGGCGCGCGTGTGGGCGTGGCTGGACGCGGTGAACGGCCGGCGCGTGGCCATTGACTCGGCCGATCTCGCCAAGGAAGCGCCGGGTCCCGTGGCGATTCGCGACCTGCGCGACGCGGGCGCAGACAGCCGTTGCGGCTTGGCGCTGCAAGGGCCGGCTTCGCTCCATACCTTGCAGGCGTTGGCCCATGCCCAGGCCGAGAAGGACCGGCTGGCGCGGCTGAAGATGAATCAGTGGACCCTGGCCCGCATCGCGGGCGAGACGGCGCTGGCCGCGCGCACAGGCTATACGGGCGAGAAGATGGGCTTCGAGATCTACGTCCATCCGGCCCAGGCGCCCAAGGTCTGGGCCGCCATTCTGGATGCGGGCCATGCCGCGGGCGTCATGGCCGCCGGCTTGGGCGCGCGCGACTCGGCGCGCGTGGAGGCGGGGCTGCCGTTGTTCGGCCACGAGATCGAGGGCGAGTTGGGCGTGTCGCTCGTGGAGGCGGGCTACGGCTTCGTCTTCAAGCTGCACAAGCCGTTTTTCATCGGCCGCCAGGCGCACATGGCCCGCGCCGCCGCGTCCAAGCGCCGCATCATCCGCCTGCAAGGCCAGGGCCGCAAGTCGCTGCGCGCCGGGCACGTCATTCTCGACAGCCAGGGCGCCGTGGCGGGCCAGGTGACCAGTTTCGCCTACGCGCACGCGGACATGACGTTCATCGTGCTGGCGCTGGTGAACGAGAGCTTCGCGCCTCAACCGGGCCAGGCGGTCAAGGGCGCGCGCGTCAGCCCGGCCGAGGCCGCCTCGGGCGTGGAGGAGCGCCAACTCGTGGACCTCACCGCCCTGACGCGCTTTCCCAGCGACGAGGAGCGGTTCGGCTGGGTGGCGAGATACCACTGACGCGCCAGCGGCGCCAGGGGAACAGATTGCGGCGGTTCGTCTGCCGCTGCCGTTGTCCATTTTCGGCGTCCTGGCGCTCTGGACGGTTTGCGGCGGTCAGGACGGCGCGGCGGGCAGTTCGACGTAGAACCGGGTCCAGTGGCCGGGTTCGCTCTCGACGCGGATGTCTCCGCCATGATCCTTGACGATGCCGTGGCTGACGGACAGGCCCAGCCCGGTGCCTTGGTCGCGGGGCTTGGTGGTGAAGAACGGGTCGAAGACGCGCTCGCGCGCGCTGGCGGGAATTCCTGTGCCGTGGTCTTCCACCGTGGCGCGCAGCCAGGAGCGGCCTTCTCTCTCAAATCCATGGACGGTGATGATGATCCTTTTGTCCGGGTGATGGCCGGGGTGCTTTTCGTTGAGGGCGTGGCGCGCGTTGGCGAGAAGGTTGATGATGACCTACTGGATGCGCGTGGCGTTGCATACGATGAGGGGAAGACCGGGGGGCGCGTGCAGCTCCAAGACGATTTGATCCTTGCGCATGGCGGCTTCAAAGAGCGAAAGCGCGCTGCCCACGATGTCCTGCATGGACGCGGGGGCGCGTTCGTGTTCGTCCTGCCGGGCGAAGGACAGCATGTCCTTGGTGATCGCGGCGGCGCGCCGTGTTTCGCTGATGATCATGGACGCGTAGCGGGCCAGGGGGCTGGCCGGTTCCAGGCCTTCCAGAATGACGTGGGCCAGGTTCATGATGCAGCAGATGCGGTTGTTGATCTCGTGGGCCACGCCGCTGGCCAGCGTGCCCAGAGACTCCAGCTTTTGCGCCTGGAGGAGCTGGTCGTGGAGGCGCTGGGTTTCTTCCGCGGCGCGCTGGCGTTCCTCCATTTCCTTCCTCAGGTCGCGGTTGGCCTGTTCGAGCTGTTCCATTTTGTCTTCGAGCTTGCGGATGAGGGCGGCGTTGTACTGGGTCAGGTAGGCGGTATCCCCGTTTGGGACTGGGCCGGAATCGGGGCCTCCCGCGGCGATGGGGGCCGGCCGCGCGCGCAGGGCCTGCTTGGCTTTCCGCGCGTGGTTCAGCGAAGGACTGGCAGCAGGAAGAGACGGGCCTCAAAGGGGTTGAAGTCGAGTTCGAGGCGGCGGTTGGCGGGCAGGTTGACGGGGCCGCGGCTGGGGTCGGCGAAGAGCTCGACATCGTTGGCCGGGGCCGCGAAGGTTGGGCCAAGGTCGAGGCTGGCCGTCTTGGGCCAGGGGTCGGGGTTGACGGCGATGAGCATGCGCGCGCCGGGCAGGCGCCGGAGCGAGCAGTCGAGAGGGGAGCGGCGCCGGACAGAGGGGTCGTCGTCAAAGGGCGCCCAGTCTTCTCTGCGCACGGCGCATGCCGCGGGGATCGGCGGTTGGACGATGGCCGCTCTGAGCGCGGCCAGCTCGGCGTTGGCGCGGGCGATGGCTTCCCAAAGGGGCTTGTGGCAAGGCAGCGGCTGGTCGCCGGACTTGTAGCCGAAAGCGACCAGACCGCTGGCGCCGTGGTTGACGGCGATGTAGACCATGGCGCGCCATTCCTGGGCCGTGGGGTTGCGGGGCCAATGCGGTTCGGCCCAGAAGGCCTGCAGAATGGCCCAGACCGGGCGTCCGTCCGCTTGACGCCGGGCGGCGTCAAGCCAGCAGCCCACGCGGCGCAGGTCGTTTTCTCGGGCGTCGAGTTTGACGATGGGGTAGGGTGTCACGCCAAAGACATCGCAGGACGACATGAATTCGGCGTAGCGCGGCGGCGCCCATACCACCAGAAAGATGGGGCGGCTGGGGTCCGCCTTGCGCAAGGCTTCAAAGCCGGCGGCGATCTTGTCCGCCGGCCACTGGTTGATGTCCGGCTCGTCAAAGAGGTACCAAGCCCACAACGCGCGCTGGCCGGCGGCGCGCGAAGTGTCCTGCTCAATGGCGCCAAGGCGCACATAGGGGACGAGCCGCAGGCCCAAGGCCTCGCAGCGCGCCAGATAGGCGGGGTTGTCCTTGTCGCCGTTGACGATGGTGTTGAAGCCGGCCGCCGCGGCTTGGTCCAGGGCTTCGAGAGGAACGTCATACAGCCCGATGGGGAAGAAGGCGTTCTCTGGCGAGAGGCCGCCGCGGGCCGCGAGAAGAGCCTGAGCCCGCAGGCGCTGGAGCGGCGTGGCGCCGGGCGAGGCCATGATTTCGGCCGCGCGCTGCGCCGGCGTCCGGCATCCGAAGAGCAGAGCGGCAAGGGCTAGAGTGGCAAGGGTCGCGCGCATGGGGGCTCCGGACAGCGTGAAAGGGTTCGTGGGGCCGCAAGGACGGCGGACGAAGACCTGTGAGGATGAACGGCATGGTACACGCCCGGCAGGAAAGCGGCAAGACGGCTGGCGCCGAACGCCTCGGCCGTCTCTTGCGCGCAGGAAACGCGGGAAGTACAGTACGCCCTTTGCCGCGCGGCATTCCATCAAGAACTCCGGGTTTCCTCGAGGACCTTCTTATGCGGGTTGCGTGTCTCTTTCAGGATCACATGGTCTTGCAGCGCGAGATGGACGTTCCGGTGTGGGGTTGGGCCGAGCCTGGCGCGCGCATTGAGGCGGAGCTCAAGGGCGCGGACGCGAAGGCCGGGGCCACGGCGGACGCGGGCGGCCAGTGGCTGCTGCGTCTGCCGCCGCTGGAGGCGGGCGGACCGTATGAGCTTGTCGTTCGCGGCGAAGGACAGGAGGTGGCGTTCCGCGACGTGCTTGTCGGCGAGGTCTGGGTCTGCTCGGGCCAGTCAAACATGGAGTTCACCCTCATCGCGGCGCGCGACGGCGAGGCCGAGGTGGCCGCGGCGCAGCACCCATCCCTGCGCATGGTCACCGTGGAGAGAGCGCAATCGGGGGCGCCGAAGACCGATTTCAAGGGCTCATGGAGCGTTTGCTCGCCGGCGACGGCTGGCCGCTTCTCGGCTGTCGGCTATTTCTTTGCGCGTGACTTGGTCCGCCGTCTGGGCGTTCCTGTGGGCATGATCAGCGCTTCTTGGGGTGGCACGCCCGCCGAGGCTTGGGTCAGCCGGGAGGGGCTGTTGACGGAGCCGGTTCTGCACGATCACGTGCGGCGGCTCGATGAGGAGGGCCGGCCGGACGCCGAGGCCAAGTACGCCGCCGCTTTGGCGGCCTGGCAGCGCTCTCTGCCCCAGGACCCGGGCAACCAGGGATGGCCGCGGGGCTGGGCCGGTCTTGACGCGGACATGAGCGCGTGGAAGACCATGCGCCTGCCCACGCATTGGCAAGCGGCGGGCTACGATTTCAGCGGCGTGTTCTGGTTCCGGCGGGAGATTCAGGTCCCCGCCGAATGGGCCGGCCGCGACCTGGAGCTGAGCATCGGCGCCTGCGACAAGGGCGATGTGACCTATTTCAACAACGAGCGGGTGGGAAGCCTGACTCCGGAACAGACCCCCGACTCGTGGCGCATCGAGCGGCGCTATACAGCGCCGGGGCGGCTGGTGAAGGCCGGCCGCAACGTGGTGGCTGTGCGCGTGTGCAGCAATGTCTTTGCGGGGGGTATGACCGGTCCCGCCGGCGTCATGTGGGCCGCGCCGCCGGGAACGCCGGAGAGCCAGCGGATCCGGCTGGAGGGCGATTGGCGCTTCCGCGTGGAGCACAACTTCGGCCGGGTGACCCAGGCCATGCCCAGGCGTCTGGGCGCCGTGCCCGCGACGCTGTTCAACGCCATGATCGCGCCCCTGCTGCCCGCCGCCATCCGCGGAGCCATCTGGTACCAGGGCGAGTCGAACGCGGAGCGTCCGGCGGAATACCGCGTGCTCTTCCCCACGCTGATCCGCGACTGGCGCCGGGTGTGGGGCCAGGGCGACTTCCCCTTCTACTTCGTGCAACTGGCCAACTTCGGGTGCGTCCAGGACTGGCCCGCGTTGCGCGCGGCGCAGCGTTGCGCGTTGGATCTGCCCAATACGGGCATGGCGGTGACCATTGACATTGGCGAGGCTCGCGACATTCACCCCAAGAACAAGCAGGACGTGGGCGCGCGGCTGGCGCGCGTGGCGCTGGCCAGGACGTATGGGGTGGCCGGCGTCGAGTGGTCGGGTCCCGAGGTTGTGTGGGCGCGGAGCGAGGGCGCGGCCGCGCGGGTTCAGTTCGCGCACGCGGCGGGCGGGCTGCGGCCGGCGGACGAGCGTCTCACAGGGTTTGAACTGGCCGGGCCCGGCCGGGAGTTCCATGAGGCCGAGGCGCGCCGGGTTGGCGGCGGCCAGTTGCTTCTCACCGCGCCGGGCGTGACAGAGGCGCGCTGGGTGCGCTATGCTTGGAAGTGCGACCCGGTCTGCAACCTCCGCAACGCGGACGGACTGCCGGCGTCGCCGTTCGAGATTCCGCTGCCGTTCGGCGCCTGGGGCGCCGCGAAGGCGCAGTGAGCGCAGGTCCGCCGGACCTGTGGAAAGGAAAGAGGCCTCATGCGCATCGTGGGCGAGTTTGAGGAGGAGCGCCAGGCCAAGGTGTTCAGCGACCTGCTTGTGTCGCAGGGCATCGGCGCCGAGGCGGACCGGCTTCAGAGCGGCGCCTGGGTCGTGTGGGCTCATGACGAGGACCGGATGGCCGACGCGGAGGCGATGCTGGCCAAGTTCCGCGGGGCGCCGGTATCGGCGTTCGAGCACGTCCGGGAAGAGGCGGAACAGGTGCGCGAGGCCGAGCGCCGCGCCGAGGAGGACGCGCGCAAGCGCACGGTGGAGGTGGCCAGGCGCTGGCGCAAGGAGCGGGGGCTGGGGTGGGTGACGGGGTTCCTGATCGCGTTGAGCTTTGTTGTAACGCTGGCGGTCAACGCGGACCCGGAACACAGCAAGCTCCGCTGGATGCTCATCAGCCTTCACTACCCAGTGTGGCAGCGGCCGTTGGCCGTTGACGCGCTGGACGAGGAGGCGTTGCGCGCCGGTGAGGGGACGGCAGGCTTTCTCATCGAGGTGCGCCAGGGCCAGGTGTGGCGGTTGTGGACGCCCATCTTCGTTCACTTCGGCTACATCCACCTGCTCTTCAACATGCTGTGGCTCAAAGACCTGGGAACAATGATCGAGCGCCGCCAGGGCGCGGGCACGCTGCTGTTGCTGGTTGCGGTCATTGGGTTGCTGTCGAACCTGGCGCAGTACATCGGCGCCGGGCCTGCGTTCGGTGGCATGTCCGGCGTGGTCTATGGGCTGCTGGGCTATGTGTGGTTGCGGGGCAAGATGGATTCGCGGGCTGGCGTCTTCCTGCCTCACGACGTGGTTTTGATGATGGGGATTTGGTACTTCCTGTGTTTGTTCGGCATCATCCCGCACGTGGCGAACTGGGCGCACACGGGCGGACTGGTGGCGGGGCTGGCGTGGGGGTGGGTGTCGGGCAAGGTGGCGGCGAGAGGGCGTGGGTAGGGGCGGAGGGGCGGTTTTCCGCTTGCCACTCCGTGGGAATGTGGTATGATGACTCTTGGAAACATAAAGGGCCTGTCCCGTAAGTCCGTCAATGGCTGGGGCAGGCCCAATCTTTGTCTGGGGGACGACCATGAGCTGCGAACACTTGGTGGCTGTTTTGGTGGACGGGGGCTTCATCACGCGCTATGTGCGCAAGGCGCTAGGTGCAGGCCAGCAGTTGCAGGCAGTGCATCTCCTTCGTCTTTCAAGCGCCTGCGTCAGAACGGGGGAGGAGCTGTTCCGCATCTACTACTATGATTGTCCGCCATTTGACGGGAAGGCGCGTCATCCCTTGCTGAAGAGCGAGACGAACTTCAGAAACAAGTACTTCGAAAGCAGAACGCGCTTTCTTAGCGAGCTTGCGTGCAGTGACCACGTGGCTCTGCGAACCGGGGTGTTGAGTTTCAACGGGTGGAAACTAACACAGCGCGCCGTGGGCCGGTTGCTTCAGGGCAAGGGAACGGATTTGGAGCCGGAAGATGTCGAGCCCGACCTCCGCCAGAAGTGCGTTGATATGAAGATTGGCCTCGACGTGGCTTGGCTGTCGAGCAAGAGGCTTGTGGACAAGATCGTTCTTGTCGCCAACGACCGCGATTTCATTCCGCCGATGAAGCACGCCCGCAGAGAAGGTGTGAGGGTTGTCGTGATGGAATGGCCGGGCCAGTACCGTGTACAGCCCGCTCTGCGAGAGCATGCGGATGAAGTGAGGGCGCTCCCCACCGGCCGTGACTGCATTGAGTATGTGTAGGCTGGCGTGGGGGTGGGTGTCGGGCAAGGTGGCGGCGAGAGGGCGTGGGTAGGG
>CAYYEE010000017.1:13900-21429 GCA_964470775.1 uncultured Planctomycetota bacterium
GCGGAGGGGCTTTCAGGCCAGGGCCCGGAGGAAGGCCTTTTCGGCTCGCTCCAAAATCTCGGCGACGACGGCTTCGTCGTGCGCCACGGTGATGAGGAAGTCGCCCAGGCAGAAGACGCCGGCGCGGAGCATTTCGCGGCAAACGGCCATGAGGAGCCTCTCGCCTGTTCGGGGGTGGGCGCCTTGGATGCGCATGCTGAAAAAGGCGGGCTCGCCGAGAACGGCGCCTTCGACCCCTGTTCGATCGAGGATGCTTTGGAGTCCCCGCATGAGCGTTTCGCCTGAGCGGTGAAGTCTGGCGTAGGCGTCGGTGTCTTTGAGCGCGCGGATCGTGGCGATGGCCGCGGCGATGCCGATGAGGTCGCCGGCCAGGGTGTTGCTGATCATGACTCCGGGCGAGGCGGCTTCGTCGAGAACGGCCATGATGTCGCGCCGGCCGGCTACGGCGGCCATGGGGTATCCGTTGGCCATGGACTTGGCCAGGACGGTCAGGTCGGGCAGGACGCCGAACCGCTCCTGGGCGCCGCCCAGAGCCAGGCGGAAGCCGGTCTTGACCTCGTCGAAGATGAGGAGCGCGCCCTGCTCGTGGGCGAGGCGGCGCAGACCTTGCAGATAGCCGGGCGGGGGCGGTTCCCCCCCGGCGAATGCGTTGACGATGATGCAGGCCACGCGCTCGCCGTGTTGGCGCATGAGGTGTTCGGCGGCGTCCAGGCCGCCGTAGGGAAAGGTGTGAATCAGGCTTTGGAGGGCGGCGGGCACGCCCCGGCGTGAGGCGGGCTCGGCCGCGGCGAAGAGGTCGTGCCAGCCATGATAGCCTTGGCTGAGAACGATCTCGCGGCCGGTTCGGGCGCGGGCGATGCGGACGGCGGCGTTGCAGGCCGCGCCGCCAGTCTTGAAAAAGCGGACCATCTCGGCGGAGGGAACGGCCTGGACCACGAGTTCGGCCAATTCGAGCTCCCGTTCCGACGGCATGCTGTAGATGACGCCTCGGTCAATCTGCTCTTTGACGGCGGCGTCAACCACAGGGTCGCAATGGCCCAGGATGATGGGGCCCAGCGCGGCGCGGCAGTCAATGAAGCGGTTGCCGTCCAGGTCCCAGAAGTGGGCGCCGCGCGCGCGCGCCACATAGAGGGGGGCGCTGGCGCCGTAGCGGTCCGTCAGGATCGAAGGCTTCTTGGCGCCGGTCTGGTTTGCCCAAGGGATGAGCCTGGACGCCTTGGCGAAGTGGGCGAGGGAGCGTTGCGCGGGCTGGGGCTGGACGTGATCCATGGGGTGTCCCTATGGCGTGGCCGGTGTCTTGCGGCCGGGCTGGTAGACGCGCACGCGGCTGATGGCGCCGCCGCCGTTGATGTAGAAGCCGACCATGTCGTGGCCGGGGCCCATCAGGGGTTCCTTCTCCTCCAGCTCCAAGACGACCTGGCCGTCTACGGTCAGCCGCGCGGCCTTGCCGTCAAACTCGGCGATGAGCTCATGGGCTTTGCCCGGGACGATGAGGATGTCTTTGCGCGACGTTCTGAGCTTGTTCTCCCACAGGCGTTGCATGTTCCTGCGGAGTTGGTTGGTCTTGTTTCGGTTGGCTCCGAACTGGAACATGTAGCCGGGGATGACGGTCTGGTACCACGGGTTGATGTCGGAGGCGTCGCTTTGGAGGATGGGGGAGAGGTCGCAGGGCGTGGGCGCGCCGGATTGGACCACGCACTCGACGCGCTGTGGCCAGGGGAAACGTTTGTTGAGGTAGATGATGCCGGTCCCGCCCTCGCCGCGGCAGACCAGGCGTCCCTTTTCCACAAGCCAGTCGCCGCTGACGACGTCCCAATCGCCGAGGTCCTGGCGGTCGAAGCGGTCTTCAAATGCGAGAGACCAATCCTTGACGGGCTGGTCGAAGCGCCAGGCCTTGAGCTCCTGTGAGTCGAGGCGCTGGCGCGCAAACGCGGCGTCCTCCGGCGAGGCGCCGGGCAGGGCGGCCAGACGGCTCCAGATCTGGATGGCGGCGGGCAGGCGGTCCCTGGCTTCCTCGATGGATCCCATGCGGCGGAGGACCTGGGCTTGCTCGGCGCCGGGCTTGGCGGCCAGGAGGGCGCGGTCGAGGACGCTCATGGCCGCGCCCAGCCGGCGCGCCTTTTCGGCCTGGGCGGCGAGGGCCATGTCTTGGGCAAAGGACGCGCCGGGCCGGTCCAAAACCATGGGTTGTTCCGCGCCGTAGGCGTTGTCTTCCATGACGACGTTCTTGTCGGGGGTGAGCGGCCAGGGCAGGATGACGGAGCCGCCGGGCTGTTCGTGATAGAACCAGTTGCGCGTGACGCGGGCCAGGGCTTCGGGCCGGGCCCGGATGGCCACGGCGCGGACCTTGGGGTTGGTGAAGGTGTTGTGGTGGATGTAGATGTTGAGGCCGGCTTTGCCCGAACCGTCGGGGTTGGCGTGCATGTCAAAAGCGTGCTTGATGTAGAGCTCGGAGCGCCATTCGAAGTTGTGGCAGGCTTCGTAGCCTCCGGGGAGGCGGCCCGTGCCGGCGATGGAGTGGCGGTTGTGGTCGAAGAGGTTGCGCTCGATGAGGGCGGCGCCGCGGTTGACCGTGACGCCGTAGCCCAGGCCGCGGCGTTGGTTGTGGTGGATATAGTTGTGGTGGATGTGGTGGCCTTCGCCTTCGTGCAGAGAGATGGCGGAGTGGCTCCAGGCCCAGAGCTCGCAGTTGTCCACGGTGAGTCCGGGGAAGCTGGCCTGGATCCCCGTGGCCAGGGGGAGGCTGTAGTAGTAGTCCTTCTGTTCCTTGGGGCCGCCGCGCTGGCTGTTGAAGGCGCGGCGGTGGTGGTCGGTGCGCGTCTCCGGGTCTGGCCCGCGCAGGCGCAGGCCGGTGAGGCGGACGTTGGGGCCGAGCGTGGCGATGAGCGGCTCGGTCTTGTAGGCGCGGCTGTAGATAAGCGCGCCCGGCGAGCCGTCGCGGCCCCGGTCGCTGGCCAGGGTGACGCCTTCGGGGATTTGCAGCACAAGCTTCTCGGCGAAGACAAGGTCCGTGAAGTCGATCTCCGCGCCGCCTTCGATGAACACGACGTCGCCGGCTTTGGCGTTCTTGAGCGCGGCGATGAGAGCGTCGGCCGTGGACACGCGCGTGGAGCCGCTGGCGAAGATGTCGCGGTAGCCTGCGCCGCCGCCGATGGGACCGCGCTCGTCCGGCTGTGCGCCGTAGACCTGGCCGCCGACCTCGGCCCAGGTCTTGGTCAGTTTCGGCATGGGGTCGGCGGCCGCGGCGACGGGGCGGGCAAGGGGCACAAGGACCGACGCGGCCAAGGCCAGCGTCAGGATGGGCCGGGCGTAAGGGTGGCGCATGGGTTTTCTCCCGGGGGGCATGGAGGGGCGCGGGTTGAGGGGCATGGGCGCGACGCGCTCGGGCGGCAGGCGAGGCGGGGCTATTCCAGTCCCGTGTCCACGCCGTTGGCGGTGTCGAACTCGTGCCAGATGTTGACGGCGCTCTTTTCGGACAGGCCGCCCCCGCCGCTGGCGTTCTTCCACAAACCGACGCAGTTGTGGGCCAGGGTCGCCTGGAACGTGCCATAGGCGCCGCCGGCGACGGATTTGCCGATGTCATACCAGAGGATGTTGAGCTGAGGGTCGCCGCGCCAGCGGGCCGAACCGTCGCCGTAGAGGACGTTGTAGCCGTCGCGGTGGGCGTATTGGCCCATGCCCGGCTCCTGGCCCGTGTTGAAGTAGGAGCGTGGGGAGGAGAAGGTGTCGGAGGCCAGGGCGCGTTCGCCCAGTTGCTTTTGCGTCTTGAAGGCGGGCTCGCCGGGGTAGACGACCCGGTCGGGCTTGGTGAGCCCCATCCTTGCTCCCCCGGCAAGTAGCTGGTTGTAGATGGCCGTGCTGTAGGTGAGGACAAAGGCGGGTGTGTTGCGGTAGCTGTAGTGGGACTGGATGATGAGGTAGTAGGGAGAGACACCGGTGCGGACCGTGACCAGGGGGAGCAACTGGCTGGACTCGGCCCACCGGCCGTGGGTCATGTCTCTTGCGGAGAGTCCGCCCGCGGCCTTGGCCTGGGAGAGTTTGTGGACCACGCGGTCTCTGGGCGGGCTGGGGCCGGCGGCCGAGGGCGCCGAGCAGTCTGGCGGCATGGCGTCGCCGGCGGAGGGGCAGAAGAAAGGCTGCACGTCCGCGAGGTGGCCGGAGATGGCGAGAAAGCCCAGGCCGAGGGGGGCGGTGTTCAGTTCGCCGGGGGGGCGCAGTCCTCCGGCTTTGTGCACGCCGTTGTCGGAGACGTCGGTCGTGCCGTGGAAGACCGTGCGGGCGTTCCACATCATCAGTTCGGAGTTGTAGAGGGTTGTGCTGTCGGGTTCGCGGCGGGCGCCGCCGCTGCGCACGCTTTGGCCGCGTGAGGCATAGAGACCCGCGTCGGTGGGATAGGCGCCGGCCTGGCTGGAGGCGTCGGCCTGGCGGTTGGCGAAGGCGCCGCCGGCGGCGGGCCAGTAGGGGTAGTAGCCGCCGTAGTCGCCGCAGTAGGACTCGATGGCTCTGGCGGTCTGGCTGAGGTTGGTGAGACACGAGGCGCGGCGGGCCTTTTCGCGCGCGGCGGAAAGGGCGGGCAGGAGCATGGCGGCGAGGATGGCGATGATGGCGACGACCACGAGCAACTCGATGAGCGTGAAGGCCTGCGACCATGTGGCGCGGCGACACGGCGTACTCATTCGCGGTTCCTTTCATGTGGCGCGGCGCTTCGGACGGCGGGCGAGCATCCCGCTTCCCAGGGATCAGCCGATGTCCAGCTCATGGCCTCGATCGCCTTTTGGGCCAGGCGCAGCCTCTCGGCGATGTCCGTCTCCGGCCGGATCCAGCCTTCGAGCATCTCGCGGATGACGCGTGCGCGGCTGTCGCCCAGTTGGTAGATCTCGGTTCGGACGCTTTCGAGCCTTTGGCACAGAGGCAGGAGGTCCGGGTGTTTGCGGAGCACGCCCAGCATGCCGGCGTGGGTGGGCGGGAACTGCCAGCCGTTGCGCGCCGTCCACTGGGCGGCTTCAGGGCTGAACATGGCGCGCACGAACCGCCATGCGCGCTCGGGGTCGGCGCAGCGGCTGCTGATCGCCATGGCCGAAGACGCCACGACAGTGTTCTGGCGCCCAGGCATGGGTACGGCCTTGTGGCGGAAGTTGAGCGTCTCAGGATGGCGGATCATGCCCCAGAAGAGCAAGGGGCACTGGCCGGCGGCAAAGGCCGCGGTCGCGTCCGAGCTGTTGCGGACCGGAGCGCCGGCCACGGCGGCCAAGCGCCGCAGGTCTTCGAAGGCGCCGGCCATCTGAGGCGCGTCGAGGAGGAGGCGCTGCTGGTCTGCGTCGTAGAGACGCGCGCCCAGCGCGAAAAGCAGCGAGGCCTGATGGTGGAACTGGTCCATCCATGCCAGCGGACGCGTCGCGCCCTTCTGGGCCAGAGCCCGGCAGGTCGCGACCAGATCCTCGAAGGTCCATTCATTCCCTGGCGGGGGCACGCCGAGTCGCTCGAAGGCGTCCAAGTTGACGTGCGTGGCCAGCGGCGACCAGTAGATAGGCAGCGCCCACACGCGGCCGTCGTGGCGGTAGATGTCCAGAGCATCGGGCAGGAGGCGCTCGGCCACTTGGGGGTCCTGCCGGAGGAAGGGATCGAGAGGAACTAACTGGCCCTGGTCCACGGCCGCCCGAACTCCCATGGCGTAGATGGTCAGGACGTCGGGCGTTTCCTCGGTCGAGGCGAATCGGGGCGGCTGGTGGACCTTGATTTGACACTGCGCAAACGCGTCGCCGGACTCCTTCAGTCCGCGCCGCAGTTCGTCGGCGCTGGCATCGAGCCAGACCTTGAGCGGCCGCGGCGACGGAGGCTCGCGACGAGCCACAAATATGCCTGCTCGCGGCTGCCGCTCCACCAGCCCTTCGCTCTCCAGCATCTCCAGAGCCTTCACGACCGTGGACTGAGACACGCCGTTGTGGGTCATCATGGATTTGACAGAAGGGAGGCGGTCGCCGACCTGATGCAGCCCTTGGCGGATGCGCTCCTTGAGGTCCATATAGAGCAGTTCGTATCGTGTTCCACGCGTGGCCGACTGGCTCATGGGATTTCTCTTGTATCGCTATATATCCATACAGAGGCCATAGTATCGCTTCAGAGTGCTGGTGTCAAGAGCAAAATCACAGATTCTCCGGGCCTCGGGACATGCCTTAGGACCGAAAAACAGTGGCAGGCCAATTGGCCGGGGGTGTCTGTTCTTGAATAAGTGCTTGACATTGGGCTGGTCAGGCGTCACAATGTTATTGAACATATATGTTTGTTCTTAAACATAATGCCTTGCCCGACAGGACTCAAGATGATCCGGGAGCGAACAGCCAGTCCGCAAGTCGTGAAGCCCACTGCGAAGTATGAGCAGGTGGCGGACTTGCTGCGGCGGGAAATCTTGGACAGGCGCTACGCCGTGGGCGAACGGCTGCCGCCGGTGAGGGTGTTGAGCCGGCGCTTTGCGACGACGCCGCCTACGGCGCTGCGGGCGATCCAGATCCTGGCGCGCGAGGGGTATGTGGTATCCGAGGCCGGGCCCAAGGGCACGCGCGTCGTGCGCGACACGCCGCTGACTCAGGTTCGCCCCACCACGCTGGCGTGTCTGCTTCGTCCGCACCGCCCGCGCAACGAGGACGACAACTTCGCCGCGGACATGCTGCAAGGCGTGCGCGACGAGGTATCGGCCCACCGTTACCGGTTCGTCTACCACTGCCTGGACGAGTCGGACTACGTGGACCGCATGGAGCATCTTATCCGGGAGGCGTGGGTGTGCGGCGTGCTGCTGGACGAGCGCACACCCCTGGCGGAAATTCAGACTTTGGCGCGGCAGGGCCTGCCTACGGTGCTGATCAACCGGTTCGTGGAGTTGCCTGGCCTGAGCTGCGTGGCGGCCGACTACGAGCGCATCGGCCGCGATAGCGCGCGGATGTTGCTGCGCAAGGGTTACGCCCGGCTGGCCTACAGCTCGGTCGAGGCGTTCGAGACAGGCGGCGGCGCGGCGGTGGCGGAGTTGAGCTACCCGGCGTCCGCCATGCTGCGCGCGTTTTGCGCGGCCGCGCAGGCGTGGGGGGCGCAGGCGGAGCCGATCGTGGAACGATCCGCGCCGGTCCAGCCCACGCCGGAGTTCTTTGGCCTGCCTCGCCGAAAGCCGGCCGAATGGCGCCCGCTGGGCATCTTGGCCAACACAGACCGCCGCGCCATCTGCATCCTGGACGCCATCCGCCAGACCGACCTGGTGTTGGGCCGCGACGTGGGCGTGGTGGGGTGCTATGACTTGCCTTGCGGCCGCCGCCACAGCCAGCCGCCCAGCACGTGGGCCGTGGACCCCGCGGCCATCGGCGCGGCGGGCGTGTCGCAGTTGATCGGCCAGATCGAGGACCCCGGCGTGTCGCCGGGCATGACGCGCATCCCCGTGGAGTTCGTGGACCGAGGGACGTTTTAGCAGCCTGTTGAGAATGTCGCGTCTGTCCGGGGACACGTTGCGATCCCGCCGTTGGCGGGCTGAGGCGCCATGTCCCCGC
>CAYYEE010000018.1:0-21000 GCA_964470775.1 uncultured Planctomycetota bacterium
CTCATCAAAGTGGACGACCCGGACAACCCTGGCCAGCTCAAGACCGTCTCGCGCATCCCGGCCTGCTCCTACTCCTACGAGTTCAGTTGGGCCAAGTGCTCCTGGTGGTACGACAAGAACCCCCTGCCCACCTTCCCGGACCTCGCCAAGTACAAAGGCAACGAAGACGGCGTGGTTTCATGGCGCGAAGCCAAGCGCATGGAAGAGCTGGGGATCAACGACAACGAGCAAGTGCTGGCCGATCAGGCCTATGGCGGACACGTCCCGATCATTCGCTGCTTCTGGCACACCAACCCCAACGACTTCAAAGACGCCAAGAACCCCGACTACGGCAAGGGGTCCATCGTTATCAACCTGGCCGGCGGCAACAACAACGTCTACGAGTGCGACGCCTCGGGCGACGGTTGGAAAGCCGTGGCCGGCAAAGCGAAGTAGCGGGCCGCCAAAGCGCCGGCCAACCCGGCCGCGCCACGCAGGGTCCCACGCCTGCGAAGGCCGCTTGCGGGACCGCCCCATCCCCCAGGGGGCGCCGCGTCCTGTTTCCGCCGCTTCCGCGACCATCGCCGATGCCGATCAGGAGACCGCTGATCCCCGCGGCCGCATGAAACGGGGGCGCGGCTCGCGATCCGGCAGGTCGGCCAGGGCCGCGCCGGCCGTCCATCCTGTCCATGTGGCGCGCCCCGCGGGGGCGCCACGCCCGAGATGTGTTCGCTGAGGGGCTCGCCGCCGGCCAGGCTATCCTGCGCAGCAAGGGGAGCGCCCCCGGTTGTCCGACTCGGACCCGCCGGGCAGGGGAAGACTCGCGTCACCCGCGCCGAATTCTCAACCCCAGGCGCCAAGGAGGATGGTTTCCCATGAGCGAAAGAGTTCCCGTCCGCAGAATCGTGGAAGCCTACGAGGACTACGAAACCCTGGCCGGCAGCGCCGGGTTCAGCGTGCGCAAGAGCGAAGTGCGCCAGCGCGCCCTCAAAGGCGCGCGCTGTGGCGGCGCCATGAAGGCCCTCTTCAGCCCAGGCTACGCCACCCGCCACGCCAGCCACACCGCGCCCGCCGAGATCGCCGACGCTTTGACGCAGATGACCGGCGAACTCGCCGCGCTGGTGCGCGACAAGGCCAACGGCGCCCTGCCCAAGACCGCGCGCAAGAACGGCGCCGCCCTGGTCGAAGCCGTGCGCGCCCTCCCGGCCGAAAAGCGCGCCGCCGTGGCCAGCCATCTGGCCCAAAGCGAACACGGCCGCTTCCTCAAGCCCGCGGAGATCAGCGTCCAGGAGTTCCAGCGATTGCTCAAGGAACGCTCCAAAGGCCAGACCGTGGCCCGTTCCAAGCTCGTGCGCTTCATCCAGGAAGAAGCGCGCAAGGCCGGCGTCGACATGTCGCTCGACGCCATCGAGGAGCGCCTCCGCAGCAACACCAAGGTCCGCGCCGTGCCCGCCTGCTTCGCCGCGATCATCGAGAACCTCGACAACCGCTTCCTCACCGGCCTCACGCCCATCGAGAAGATGACCGGCGACGCGGACCCGCAGGAGTGGCTCGAGGCGCGCCGCCGCCAGCTCGGTTTCCGCAGCCACAACGCCATGCACAAGGCCGTGGCCCAGGCCTCGGGCCTCAACTATGAAGCCGTCCACAAGGCCCTTACCCGCCCCCGCAACGGCCAGCGCATCCAGGACCGCATCCGCGAAGTCTTTGAGAAGTGGACCGCCGAGGCTGGCGCCGGCCGGCTGCCCAGCCCCCCGGCCGCGTCCTCGCGCGTCGTGGCCGCGCCTGCGGCCGAAGTGCGCCAGACGTTGGAAGACTTGGCCCGGTTTTTCGACACCCGCGCCGCCTTGTGCCTGGCCGCCGCCGCCGCCCTGGGCGCGCCCTCCAGCGTCGTCCAGCAGTTCCTGGCCTCGCCCGACAGCCCGGCCTCCTTCACCGCCGCGGGCCTGCGCTCGCTCAAGGCCCTGCTCCGCCAGAAGCGCAAAGCGCCCCTGCGCATCAGCTACCTCGCCAGCGAAGCCACCCGCCGCCTGGCCCAAGATCTCACCGCGCAGGTCGGCGCCGTCCGCGCCGCGCTCAAGAACACCCCGGACAGCCCCAGCCTACGCCGCGCCTTCAAGAGCCTCCGCCTCCAGCTCATCATGGCGATGAAGCAGCGCTGGACCCGGGCCGACCTCGACTCCATCCACGATACCGTGGACGTGGAGCCCGATCACGACGACGCCTATCCTGATTTCAGCTATCTGGGCGACGACGCGGCCGAGTGACGCGATGTCCTTCACGCAAGACAACCGGCGCGGCCCGCGGGCCGCGCCGGTTCTGTGTTCGGGGGGCCGGAATGGATCCTGCAGGCGCCGCAGATCCTGTGAAACCGACGCGCTCAGTCCATCCGTTCCACCTTCACCGGCCGCCCTGTCCGCGCCGACTCCACCGCCGCCACGCACGCGGCCACGGTGCGCGCGCCCTCGCGCACGTCCGGCGTGGGCTCGCGGTTCTCCAAAATGCTGTTCACCAGCTCCTTGGCCTCGTCCGTCACGTTGTGGTTGTTGATCGGCACGGGAATCCGCGCAAAGTCCTGGTCATAGACCTGCATCCGCTTGCTGCACACCTGCATCTCCGGGCTCTTATTGTCCGTGATGATCGTGCCTTCCGTGCCGTAGAACACGCTGCGCATGGTGTACGGCCGCGCGCACCCGATAGACACGAATACCTTGCCCAGCACGTTGTTGGGGAACTTGAACATGCAGATCGTGCAGTCGTTCACCGGCCAGTCCGGCAGGCACTTGTGATTCGACCACGCGAACGCCTCGGTCGGATGCCCGGCTACCCAGCGCAGCAGGTCCACCGCATGGCAACCGCCGCCGATGAACGGCTCGCGCCGCGGGTCTACGCGCCAATCGCCCACGCCCCGCGCCTTGCCATAGTGATGCGCGTACTCGCTCTCCACAAAGTACAACTCGCCGATGTCTCCGCGCTCGATGAGCCGCTTGGCCTGCACAAAGCCCGGCGTGAAGCGGCACACCTGGCCGGTCATGAACCGCCGCCCCGTGCGCTTCACCGCCGCGGCGATGGACCGCGCTTCGTCCAGCGTCAAGGTCATGGGCTTCTCGCACAGCACGTCCTTGCCCGCCTCCAGGCACGCAATGGAGTGTTCCGCGTGGAAATAATCGGGCGACGCCACGGACACGATGCGGATGTCCTTGCGGCCCAGCAGATCGCGGTAATCCGTCACGGCGTCCGCCGCGGGATACTCCTTTCGCGCCTGCTCCAGCGCCTCCGCGTTCGTGTCGCACACCGCCACGAGCCGTGTATTCGGGTTGTCCGTGTAAGCCTTGGCGTGCGCGCGACCCATCCGCATCCCGATCACCGCCGCGCCGATCTTCTCGATGGTCATTCCCTGGCTCCTTGTGCCATGTCGTCCTCGACGTTCCCAAGCCCAAAACCCCAGAACTCCGCGTTCCTACCTCCACACCTCCACCGTCTCCGCGCTGAAGGCCTGCGCCTCGCCGCGATGCGCCATCAGCAGGTCCTTGCCCTTGCCCGATCGCGTGAAGAGAATCTCGCCGGGGCTGACGAACTGGTTCCAGAACTTCTGGAACAGATCGGCGCGCTCGCGCGACTGGCCCAGGACCTCGGGCACGGGGTGATAGGCCTCCAGCCGGCTTTCGCGCTTGCGCAGATAGCGGCCCAGCCACTCGGGGAAGAGCTTGGAAAGCCAGGTCTGCGCGCGCACGTCCACGAAGCGCGGCGCCATGTAGCGCTGCTGGTCCAGGGGCGCGAACATCTCGGCCAGCGCCGTGGCGAACACGGCCATGTCGCGGGCCGATGCGCCGCGCAGAAACGCGCGGCAGTACCCGCTGACCTGGCTCTTGATCACCACGCGCGCGCCCGCGCCCTCGATCTCGCCCGCCGCGTGCAGCGCCTCCAGCAACGCCATGGCGATCTTGGCGATGGTCTCGTCGCCGCTCATCAGCGGCGTCTCGCCCGGCCCGCAGCACAGCGGCGCGCCGCCGCCGTGAATCTGCGCCGTGGCCACTTCCTCGTTCTCGTAGGGCTGGCCAATGCCCCATTGGTCATACACGCTGTCGCGCCGGCCGGCGCGGCGGATCATCTCCGCGTTGAAAACCTGCGTTACCAGCGCCACGTCCTGGGGCCGCGCGTTCCTGAGCGCCGGGTGCACGTGGTGCGCGCCTTTCTCGATCTGCCCGTCGTCGGTCAGGCTGTGAAAGCGGCTGTGCTTCAGCGCGAAGCGTTCGTAGTCGCTCAGGCCGCGCTGGAACTCCGGCGCCATGCACACCACGTCCCAGTTGTTGGCCACCTTGCGCGGGCGGGCCGGGTCCAGGCGGATGCTGCGGCCGCGCAACTGGCGCACGGTCATGGCCGTGGCCGCGCTGGTCAGGTCCACCAAGCAGTTCACGGCCTGGCAATCCCACCCCTCGCCGAGCAGTCCCCGCGTGCCCACCAGACAGCGCGTCAACCCGCTGCTCAGGAACTCCGTCATCATCAGCACATAGCTGCTCGTGTTCCAGTCCGCGCCTTTGCCCAGGATTTCGAAGAACCCCTCCGCCGGCCGCGTCTCCAGTTCCACGGCCAGCTTCTTTTTTGCCAGCCATTGCCGCGCCGCGTCCAGATAGCGGGGCAGCAGGTCGTCGTCCACCAGCACGGTCTGGCCGGTCACAAGGATCGGGTCCAGCGGGTCCGTGTCCGGGTGGCGCGCGATCTCGCGGAAGGCCTGCGCCGCGCCGCCGGCTTCTTCGTCCATCAGCTCTTCCGGGTCGTCCGAGCGCGTGGCGGCCGATCGCTCAAAGTCGGTGATCACCACGGCGCGCAGGTCCTGGCCCAGGGCGCGCGCCTCGGCCGCCAGGATGGGCGCCAGGGCCTTGGCCTTGGCGCGGCTGCGGCTCAAGACGCGCGACACCGGGCTCTCGCAAGGCCGCAGACCCCGGCCGGTGATCTGATAGCCCGCCAGCCGCCCGCTGCGCCGGATGCGCTCGGCCAGCGCGTGGTCGGCCGCGTTGGGCGACAGGTCCAGGCAGCGGTTCACGAACCGCTCCAGGATGATCATCCGGCCTTCGCCCGGCGCCAGGGGCCGCGCGGGCAAGGCGCCGCGAATCTCCCCGGGATAGGGCAGCTTCTTGCTCGCCAGGTATTCCCGGCACGCCGCGCAGAACGTGCGCCGGCTGTCCAGATACACAGCCCACTCCTGCGTCTGGCCCGAAGGCGTGGGCCGCGTGGCCAGTTCGCGCGTCACCCATTCGGCCAGGCGGTTGGGCGGACCTTCCAGCTCGCGCCACACCGCGGCGATCTCCGCGTCCGCCCGCGCCACGAACGACAGCTCCGCCGGTTCCGGCCGGCAGAAGCAGACCAGGTCCTGAAACGGCGCCAGATGGCCTTCGCGGATGACGGCGGGCGTGGGCACGCGGTAGTCAATCGGCCCCACGAGTTCCAGGTAGTCGCTGGCCGCGCCGTCCTCTGGCGCCGCGTCCGCGTCTTCCGGCGGCGTGGCGGTGAGGCCCACAATCACCGGGTCGCGCAGCCGCGCCGTGATGGCCTGGGCCACGCGCGCCCAGTAGCCGGTCAGGTGGTGGCACTCGTCCAACACCACCGTGCCCGTGTCCTGCTCCACCAGGCGGTCCACCAGCGCCAGCGCGTTGGGGTGCAGAAAGCGGAACGTGTCCTCCGGCTTGGTCAGTTCCGCGATCAGCGCGCGCTCCTGAGCGGCCAGGCGTTTCTCGTAGAGGTCCGGGTTGGCCGTCTTCATGCGGTGGATCAGCGCCGCGGCCTCTTCTTCCGTGGCCGCCTCGCCGTCGCTCACAATCTGGCGCGCCCAGCGCGTGTGGGCTGGGCTGTCGGCCGCGCGGTCCGCGCGCGCGCGCGTGGTCAGCGATTGATAAGTCAGCGCCATGAGCGGACGAAGCGTGTCCGGGTCGCCGCTGGCCACGGCCCCCAGGTCCACCGCGCTCCCCGGCGGCGTGAAATGGCGCAGCTTGTCCACCCACTGGCTCTGGATGTTGGAGTTGGGCGCCAGGACGAGCGCGGGGCGGTTGAACTCCAGCGCCAGCTCCAGCCCCACGATCGTCTTGCCCGATCCCGGCGGCGCCACGATGTGGAACCGGCGCTTCCCCTCGGCCGCCTTGCGGCGCACCAGGTCCAGAATCTCCGCCTGGTACTTGCGCGGCGTCAGTTGCAGTTTCAGACCGTCAAACATGGCGGAGCCTCGCGCCCATCACCCATAGCGGCCCGTTGAAAAAGACACCGCGTCGGCGGGGACATGGCGCCTCAGCCCGCCAACGGCGGGATCGCAACGTGTCCCCGGAACAACACAACAGGCTAATAGAACCTGCGCAGATGCGCTTCCATGTCGCGGAACGAACACCAGGAGTGACGCGGCCAGAAGGGCATCTGTCCCGTGGCGCGCAGATGCGCGGCGTTCTTGTCGTGAAAGGTCCCCCGCGCGGTCATGAACTGCCCCCAGTAGCCGAAGCCGGCGTTCACGTCGCGCAGCTCCGGCCCCATGTTTCGCGCCCACGTCTGGGGGAAGAAGGCCAGCCACCGGGGATGGGAGTTCAGCCAGGTCTCGGTCTCCATCTCCTCGGCGCCGAACTGCCGCCGGCACTGGGCCATGAGCGCGGCGAAGCAGTCGGCCAGATAGCGCGGGTCGTCGAAGAAGGAGGCGGGCTGGAGCGCGTTGGCGATGTGGACGAAGACGCGGCGGGGATGGGCGGCGGCGGGGGGGTCATAGTCCAAGCTGCCGCAGCGGTAGGCGAAAGCCAGGGCCTCAGGCGGCTCCTCGAAGTCGCGGCTCAGGCGCGCGTCCACCCGCGGACGCGCAAGCTCGAACCCTTCGGCCTCAAATCGCTCGGCGCTCGCATCGTCGCGCGTCCGGGCATAGACCTCGGCCAGGCCCTGCTCCAGCCGCGCCCAGCGCGGGTCGTCAAAACGCCGCTGCTTGTGGTTGGCGAAGCCTTCGTTGACGTCGGTCTTGCGGTAGACGTCCACGCGGCCGCGCAAGGCGGCCACGAAGCTCTCCTCGGGACGCTGTCGCAGCCACGTCCAGAGAAACCACAGATGCAGCTTTACGGACTCGTGCAGGTACCTGGCGTGTTCTTCGCGCGTGCGGCGTCGCGGCGTTGCGGCCATGGGCGGCTCCTGTGAAGGCGTTCCAGCGCGCAAACCATGATACCGCATTCGGCGTCCGCGGCCGAGGGTCGGACAGGTCCGGCGCGTCCGGCTTGTTCGAGCGCGCGCCCAGAGATTCGGCACGACGTATAGCTGAGACGCGCCGGTAAGGGGGGGCGCGGGGCTTTTGAGGGTCATTCCCTTCGCGCTTGACACGCGGTTGGGCTTGCCCTACAATGTTGGGATTGACTAACAATCCGCGGAGCAACCCATGGAACGCGCCGACAACCTGAGCGCCAGCTTGGAGGACTACCTCGAGGCCATCTACCGCCTCGTGGAGGAACGCAAGGTCGCCCGCGTCACCTCCATCGCCACGCGGCTCAAGGTGCACAAGTCGTCCGTTACCGGGGCGTTGAGGGCTCTGGCCGGCCGGGGTCTGGTCAACTACCAGCCCTACGGCCTGGTGACTCTGACCGAAGAAGGCGTCGTGGCCGCGCGCGACATCGTTCGGCGCCACGAGGCGTTGAGCGGATTCTTCACCTGCGTGCTGGGCCTGGACGAAATGGAGGCCGAGACGGCGGCTTGCCGCATGGAGCATGCGGTGCCTCGCCGCGTGACGGACCGGCTCATCCACTTCGGCGAGTTCTTGTCAGAGAGCGAAGCGGACGATGGCGCAACCGTGAAGCAGTTCCAGAAGTATTGCCGCGCGGCTCACCCCCCTCAGAAGTGAGGGGGCGCCCGCCGCGTCTCCGGCGGCGGGGACATGTCGCCGAGGTCCGCCAACGGAGGGTTCTCGGCGTGTCCCCGGAACAGGCGAGGTTGGAGCGACATCATTGCAGAAGGCGCTGACGGAACACCGCGGAAAAGTATCCATCGTGCCCTTGAGCGTTTGCCAGGAAGGACAGACCGTGAAGGTCGTGGCGATCAAGGAGGGCCGCGCGCTTCAAGCGCGGCTGGCGGCTATGGGCGTTTTCCCAGGCACGGAGATAGAAATCCTCAAAGACCCTACGTCCCACCCCAGCCTTGGCCACGGCGAGCCGGGCGAATGCCACGGGCCTTTCATCGTCCGCAGGGGCGACTGCCGGCTCATCCTCGGCTGGGGCATGGCCCAAAAGCTCCTCGTGGCCACGTGACCCAAGACGCGCCCATGTCCGAGGGCGTATCGGCCGCGCCGGCGGCCGCGCGGCAGGCGCGTGTGGACAGACCGCCGACGGGCCGGCGGTCTTTTGAGCGCGGGGCGGCGCCGTCCCGCGCCCCCCGGAGAATTGGATGAACGAACTCACCATCGCCTTGGCGGGCAACCCCAACGCGGGCAAGACCAGTCTTTTCAACGCCATCACCGGCGCCCGCCAGCACGTGGGCAACTACCCCGGCGTCACGGTCGAGAAGAAGGAGGGCTTCCGCGTCCATCGCGGCTGGCGCATCCGCGTCGTGGACCTGCCCGGCGCCTACAGCCTCACCGCCTTTTCGGCCGACGAACTCATGGCGCGCCGCTTCATCGTCGAAGAGCGGCCCAACCTGGTCGTCAACGTCGTGGACGCCTCGAACCTGGAGCGCAACCTCTATCTCACAAGCCAGCTTCTCGAACTCGGCGCGCCCTTGCTCGTGGCGCTGAACATGAGCGACCTGGCCAGGGCGCGCGGCCTGTCCATCGACACAGTCCTGCTGTCGCGTCTGCTGGGCGCGGCCATCGTGCCCACCGTGGGCCACAAGGGCCAGGGCGTGGAAGAGCTTCTGGACGCGGTCGTGGCCGCGGCCCAGACCCCGCCGGCCCGCCGGCCCGGCCTGGACTACGGCCGCGACGTCGAGCGCGCCTTGGCCGTCCTGACGCCCTTGGCCGCCCTGCGCGAGCCGGCGTCCGCCGCGATCTACGGCTCCCGCTGGCTCTCCGTCAAACTCCTGGAACATGACGACGACGCGCGCCGCCTGGTCCAGGACGCCGAACTCCTGGCCACGGCCGACCGCCTCGCCGCGGACCTGGAGCGCCACGCCGGCTGCCCGCCCGAGATTCTCATCGCCGAGGCCCGTTATGGCTTCATCTCCGGCGTCTGCCGCGAGGCTGTCAAGACCAGCGCCGAGGCGCGCCACGACCTCTCCGATCGCATCGACGCCATCCTCCTCAGCCGCGCCCTGGGCCTGCCCATCTTCCTCGGCCTCATGTACCTCGTCTTCCACCTCACTTTCACTTTGGCCGAGCCGCCCATGGGCTGGATCGAGACCTTCTTCGGCTGGCTGGGCGACACGGTCTCCTCTTTCTGGCCCGAAGGGTCCGAAAGCGCGCTGCGGCGTTTGCTCGTCGAGGGCGTCATCAGCGGCGTGGGCGGGGTGTTGGTCTTTACGCCCAACATCCTGCTGCTTTTTCTGGCCATCGCGCTGCTGGAAGACACGGGCTACATGGCGCGCGCGGCCTTCATCATGGACCGCGTCATGCACAAGCTCGGCCTTCACGGCAAGAGCTTCATCCCCATGCTCATTGGTTTCGGCTGCACGGTGCCCGCCATCATGGCCACGCGCTCTCTGGAAGACCGCAAGGACCGCCTCATCACCATGATGGTGGCGCCGCTGATGAGTTGCGGCGCGCGCCTGCCCATCTACGCGCTCATCATCCCTGCTTTCTTCTCGCCCCGGTGGCGGCCGGTCATGCTGCTGGCCATCTATCTGCTCGGCGTGGGCCTGGCCGTGCTCTCCGTCAAGCTCTTGCGCCTCACCGCGCTGCGGGGCGAGTCCGCGCCCTTGGTCATGGAGCTGCCGCCCTACCACGCGCCTACGCTCCGCGGCGTGCTCATCCACATGTGGGAGCGCGTGTGGCTCTACATCCGCAAAGCCGGCACCGTCATCCTGGCCGCTTCGGTGCTGCTGTGGGCCATGACCGCCTACCCGCGCAAGACCACGTGGGACACGGATTACGCCGCTCAGGAGCGCGAGGCGCGCGAGCAGTACCGCCATAACGTGGCGCAGCTCAACCCCCTGCTCGGCTTGCCCCCCGCGTCCGATACGGTGTGGCGGGCGCTGGAGCTGGAGCGCCGGGCCGAGCAGAGCCGCGGCGCCGCTCGCCGCCAGGCCGTGGAGGAGCTCAACAAACTCAGGGAGTCGAGCGAAGGAGAAGTCCTCAACCGCTTCCTGGCCGCGCGGGGCGCCGTGGCCACGGCGCAGGCGTCGTTCCAGAGAGCCGTCCGCGAGGGCCAGTTGGCGGAAGATTCGCACGAATGCCTGGCGTTGCGCCTGAACCGCGACCACTCCATTGATCAGGCGCGCGAGGCCTGGCCCGGCGCGGCCGAGGCGGCCGAGCAGTACTTGGCGCGCTGCCTGCGGCCTTTTGAGGAGGCCATGGCCGCCATCGAGAACAAGCGGCGCGCCGAGGAGATGGCCTGGTCCGTGGCCGGCCGCATCGGCCGGTTCCTGGAGCCTGTCCTCAAGCCTCTGGGCTTTGACTGGCGCATCGGCGCCGCGCTCATCGGCGCCACCGCCGCCAAGGAGGTCTTTGTCGCCCAGATGGGCATTGTCTTTGCCGTGGGCGCCGGCGAAGAAGCGGCCGACGCCCTCGGCGCCAAGCTTCGCGCCGCCTACTCGCCCCTGGCCGGCTTTTGCATCATGGTCTTCTGCCTCATCAGCGCGCCCTGCGTGGCCACTGTGGCCGTCACCATGCGCGAAGCGCGCTCGTGGCGATGGGCGCTGTTCCAGTGGGGCGGTCTGACGGCCATGGCCTGGGTCATCACCGCCATCGTCTACCAGGCCGGCCGCCTGTTGGGGTTGGGGACATGACCGAGACCTTGACCGTCGCCGTGCTTGTGGCCGCGGCCGCCGCGTGGGTGGGTTGGACGGTGTGGAAGCGGCTGAGCGGACGAGAGGGGGGGTGTCGCTGCGATGGGTGCGACCGCGTCATGAAGGACGGCGGCTGCGGCGCGCGGTCGTCGGACGACAAGCGCTGATCCGCCGATCGCGCCCGCCCGGCCAACGTGGCGCTCGCCCCGCGGCTGGGGATATGCTCAAGGAACAGCGGAACCGCTGGAGTTGGGACCACGCCGGTCTGTCTCGGCGCGCGCGACAGCTTTTCTTGTGGAGGCGGCCATGAGGCTCTGTTCCTTTGGAAACGTTTGCCTGGGCTTCGCGCTTGCGTCGCTGCTCGCTTCGGCGCAAGCGGCGGAGCAGGACTTGCTCGCGGGGATGAAGCCCGTCTTCACGTGGCCGGACAAGGAGCCAGCCACCTTTGACGGTTCGGCCGCCGCCACGCTGGCCGGCGCCCACAAGAAGTATGACCCGGCCAAGGGCTTCACGGTGTCCCTGTGGGTCAAGCCCAAGTCGTTCTCACGCATGGCGGGCCTGGTGTCTCAGTACGCCGGCTCGCGCGACGGCGCCTGGTATCTGGCGCTCTCGTCCAAGGAGCCCTATCAGCGCTTGATGATGGTGTTCATTGACAAGAGCCCCTACCCGGCGGGGTACCGCTCCGCTGAGACCCTCATCCCGATGAAGCCCCAGGAGTGGAGCCACGTCATTCTGTCCTTTGACGGCAAGCAGGCCGTGCTGATCCTGAACGGTGAGCGCGCGGCGTCGCTGGAGCTCAACCAGCCGTTGTCGGCGCCGGACAAGGAGACGCCGCTGCTGGCCGGCGGCCGGGGCAAGGATGTGTTCGACGGACAGATCCGCGACCTCCGCCTCTATGACCGCCCCGTCTCTTTCCCCGAAGAAGCGGGCAAGAACCTGTTGCGCAACAGCAGCTTCGAGTGGGGCGCCACGCCGGCCGAAGCCCTGGCCTGGCACCGCATGGCCGGATCGGAATACATGGCGCCGGCCGCGTGGGAAGTGGTCCGCGAGGGCGCGAAGCACGGCGCCCAGTGCCTCAGAGGAACAGGCCCGCTGGTTCTCCAGGCCGAGGTCTGGGAGCAACTGCCGGACGCCCAAGGCTGGACCTTTTCCGTGTGGTTGCGCGCGGACCGCGACGGCGCAGCCTGCGACCTGCGCGTGGGGAGTTACCTGACGCTGGCCCAGGAGATCCAGGGCAAGAAGGTCACGCTGACAAAGGAATGGAGCCGTTACGAGATCACCGCCACATTGTTCCACGCCAATCGGCGGCGCAGCGGCGGCGGCATCCAAGGTCCCATGAACTTCACCATCGAGCCGGAAGGCAAGACCACGGTGTGGGTGGACGCCGGGCAATGGGAGCCGGGCCACAAAGCCAGGGCCTACGCGCCCAGCCCGCGCGACGCCGCGCCCCCGGCCAGCGAGTTCACGCTGTTGCGCGTTCCCGATGCGCCCCCCCTGGCGCCTGTGCGCGCTGATCCTCGCCAGACCGCGGGCGAGGCGCCCATCCTGGTCCACCACGCCGGCTCGCAGCCCGCGCTTCGGGCGCCGGTTTCGCTGGGCGTGCCCTTCCCCGGCGGGGCGTGGAACGGCCAGGGCCGCGTGGAGGTCGTGCCGGCCCAGGGCGGCGCGCCCGCGCAGGCCGAAATCCTGGCCCAGCGCCAAGCCGACGGCTCGGTCCAGTCGCTGGGCCTCTCTTTCGAGGCCGACTTGCGCCCGGGCTGCAACGAGTTCGCTCTGCGCTACGACCCCGCCGGCCCCGGCGCCGCCGGCCGGCCAGGTCCTTCGTTGCTCACCAAGGCCAGCGCTTCGGCGTGGCGCGTGACGCTCGACGACGCGACGGTTGAGATCAACCCCCAGGGCGGCCGTCTGTGGGAGCGCATCGCCGACCGCTCCACGGGCCAGACGCTCTTTGGGCCGGCCACGGTTCACGCCACGGGACTCGACGGCGTGGGCTATGCGTCGCTCAATGCCAAGGAGATCGTGACCGAGGTGGAGCAGGAAGGGCCGGTGCGCGTGTCCATCGCGCGCCGCGGCCTGCTCACCTCGGAACAAGGCCAGCCCTTGCTGATGTTCACGGCCCGGCTGCATCTCTGGCGCGCCCTGGCCGGCGCGCGGCTGGAGCTGACCATCACAAACGCCCGCGTCAAGGACTCTGTCGTGTCGCGCGAGGTGTGGTGGCAGACGCGGGCCGACGGGCCGGGGCGGGCCGCTTTGCCCTGGAGCGCAGCCGGCGCGGCGGCGCTGCTGCAATACGCCGTGCCCGAGCCGTTCCAGTTCGTCCGCGCCCGCGTGGACAACGGCCGGCTGGCCGAGGTCCGTCCCAACGAGCGCGAAGAGGCCTGGGTGTCGTGGCAAGGCCCGCGCTTCGGCGCCCACCTGCAGACGTTGGACGGCTGGCGTCAGCATCCCGCCATGCTGTCCGCCCAGGACAGCGGCGAGCTCCGCGCCTACGTGTGGCCGGCCGCGCCGGTAAAGGCCGTGGAGTGGACGAGCGGCCTATCCGTCACGCGCGATTTCGTTTTGGCCCGGACAGCGCCGGACCTCGACGCCGCGGGCCGCGCCGCGCTGGCCGAGACGCTGGGCCGGCCGCCCGTGGCCATGACCACGCCCGCCTGGTTCGCGCGCACGGACCTGCTGCTGCCCGTGCGGCCGTCCGAGCCTAAGCGCTTTCCCTTTATCGAGGGCCGCCTCGCTTCGGCCGACCTGCTGGGCGGCCTTGCGCCCGCGCGCATCGAGGAGCGCCGCTTGTATGGACTTTTTGACTTCGGCGACTTGCACGGCGATGGCGGATGGGCCAATCTTGAATCCTACGCGGATTTCTCCATCCTGCTGCTTGGGCTTCGCGGCGGCGACCCCGCGGTCCTGAGCCAGGGCATGGCCAGCGCCCGCCACTACCGCGACGTGGATATCAACCAGGTCCAGGGCGGCTGCATCACCCACTGCCCCAACCACGTCATGGGCGGCTTCAGCTTCAGCCACGCCTGGCCCCAGGGCGTTTATGCCCACTACCTGCTCACCGGCAGCCGCCTCAGCCGCGAGGTGTCGTTGCGCAACGGCGGCCACATGCTCCGCTCCGCCGACATCGAGAGCGGCAACCGCACGCTGGGCCGCTATCTCACCAACCTCACGGATATGTACCAGATCACGGGCGACAAGCGCTACTACGACCGGTTCGTGGCGCAGCTCAAACACGCCGAAGAGCTGCTGGCCGCCAAACCCGGCGCCAAACACCCCAGCATCTTCGGCCTCGGCGGCGGCGAAGGCTTGGTGCCGTTCCATGGCTGGTACGGGTGCACAGCGCTCATCAAGATGCTCCGCGAGAGCGGCGACCAGGCGCTCCTGCCTCTCATCCGCCGCGAGGTCGAGACGGTCATGGACATGAGCCTGTACAGGCTGGACCTGGAGCAGCTCTGGCCCGGCCTGCCGCCGGAGACCGCGTGGCCTATCATGTGCGCCGACTTCGCCCGTCACCGCGGCAACATGTTTTACCCTGTCATGGCCGGCTATTCACAACTCACGGGCGAGTCCAAGTGGGCCGAGCTGGCGTTGCGCTCGCTCTACGCGGGCGCCGTAGAAGGCCGCGCCGTCAAGACGATGCAGGCTGTGCTGGCCTCGGCCGGGCTCTCCGCCGCCAAGGCGGACGCCCGAGAGGAGCCGCTTGTGGCCCAGGCCCGCGAACTGCTGTGGAACGCCGCGGCGCCGGGTCTTCTCAACGGCGACTTCGCCATGTCCAAGGACTATTGGGAGCACTGGAGGCCGTGTTCGGGCAAGTCGCTCTCGCATCACGAAAGCTGGCAGCGCGAACGGCGGCTCCAGGCCAGCCTTGACGCGGAACGCTTCAAGGGCGCGGCTCCTTCGCTGCGGATCACCCTGACCAGCAAGCGAACCTATGGCCGCAACCTGGCCATGGACTCGGCCCGGTTCCGCATGGAGCCTGGCGTGTGGCGCTTCAGCGGCTGGGTGTGTTCGGAGCCGCAGATCAGCCCGCTGCGCGTGGGGCTGTGGTTGCGGCCGCTGAACGGCGAGTGCGAGGCGCTGCGCTTTGCGCTGCCTCCCAAGGCCGGCGCCGCGGAGTGGGCAGGCGCGGAAACGATGGTGGAGGTCTCGGCCTGCCGTGTCTCCGAACCGGACGCGCAGGGCTGGCGCCAGTGGGTTCTGGAGCTGCGCTCGCCGGCGCGCCTTGTGGCCCATCTGGCCTTTTCCGCCGCTCTGGCCAAGGGGATCGAGGGCCGGTTGTGGTTCGACGACGTCGAGGCGGCGCGCGTCGGGCCAGCCGCGAAATGAAAACGAAGCGGCCCTGCCGGGTCAGCGCCTGGCAGGGCCGTTTCGATTCTTTGCGGTTGCGTTATTTGGCGGCGGGCGTGGCCGGGGCGTCGGCCGGCGTCTCGATGCCGAGCAGCTCCACATCGAAGATGAGCGTGGAGTTGGGGCCGATCTTGGGGCCGGCGCCGCGCTCGCCATAGGCCAGCTTGGCGGGGATGTAGAGGCGGTACTTGCCGCCCACCTTCATGAGCTGCAGCGCCTCGGTCCATCCGGCGATGACGCGGTTGCAGGGGAACGTCGTGGGCTGGCCGCGGCCGTAGCTGCTGTCGAACTCCGTGCCGTCGAGCAGCTTGCCGGCGTAGTGGACCTTCACCGTGTCCGTGGCCTTGGGCGAGGCGCCGTCGCCTTGCTTGAGGATTTCATACTGCAGGCCGCTGGGGGTGGTGATGACGCCCTTCTTGCCCTTGTTCTTGGCCAGGAAATCCTCGCCGGCCTTCAGGTTCTTGGCGCCGTCTTCCTTGTTCTTGCGTTCCCGCTCCTGCTGCATTTTCTGAAACACGTTCATCTTCACCTGCCGGGCCTCGTCCGCGGTCAGCTGCGGTTTGGCGTCCTTGAGCACGTCCTCGATGGCGCGGAACATGATGGCCGTGTCCAGAGGCGTGGGCAGGTTCTTGAGCGACTGGCCGATTTCCTGGCCCAGGGCATAGCTGAACTTGGCGGTCTCGGAGTCGAGCTTGAGGTCTGGAGCCTTCTCTTCAGCGGCGGTGATGATGGGCGCAAGCGCCAAGACAACGGCGGCGGCAAGCCAGCGGTCCATGGGGTTTTCCTTACCAGTGCTGTTGCGTGACGCGGGGGTCCGGGTTTCCAGGCCCATGCCTGAAACGGCCCCCGGCCTGCAAAGCGTTTATTATACGCCGCGCCCAAGGTTTTGGGTAGCGGGCGCGGCCGTTAGGTCGGACGGGTGGGGCGCTGCTTCACGGCACGAACAGCCGGCAGCAGGGGCTGGCCGGGTCGAAGATGTCCAGCGCCTTGAAGAGAAGATGGGCAAAGGCCGTGTGGCCGTAGGCGTTGGGGTGGAAGGTGTTGCTCATCCAGTAGTAGTGCTTGGCCGCGTTCTGGATCCAGTACTGGGTGTGGTCCACCAGAGGCAGCCGCCGGTCCGCGGCGACGCGCCGGATGACGTCCATGAACACCGGGAACTGAGGCTCGCGGTCCGGCGCGCCGCCGGGAATGATGGGGCACGTGGTCTGCAAGACCGTCTTGCCGCCCAGTTCGCCGATGCGGCCGGCCAGCGTATGCAGGTTCTTTTCGAACTCCTGCGGCGTGATGCCGCTCTTGTCGCTGCAGTCGTTCATGCCGATCATGATGAACACGACGTGGGGCTTGAACTGGCCCACGCGCCAGTCGAACGACTCGAGCAGGTTGCGCGTCTTGTTGCCGCTGATGGCGGTCTTGATGACCACGTCCATGGATCGGCCCAATTCATAGCGGACGCGTTCGGTGAAATGCTCGGTGTAGTCGCGGCTGCCGCAGGTGTGCAGCGCGCCGTGGGTGATGCTGTCGCCGTAGAAGAGCCACTTCACGGGGGCATGGGCCTTGAGAAGCTGCTTGATTGCGTCCACGCAACGTCCTTTCGTGTGGAAGGGGGGGCGGACAGGCCGGACGGGTCGGACGGACCCGGCGCCGCTACTTCATCTCCGACATGCGCACCGGCCGGCCTCTGGCCGCGGACAGATCGGCCGCGAAGCACACGCGGTGCGATTCGAACGCGGTCTCGAAGTCCGTCAAGGGCATTTCCACGCCCTTGTGGACGCTGTCCACGAAGACCTGGAACTGTTCGCGGTAGGGGTGGTCCTTCACGTCGCCCGAGTCCACCAGTTCCGTCTCCAGCGTGCTCCACTTGTTCTTGACCATGCCGGCGAGCTTGTGGCTGTAGAACTTGTTGTCCAGCAGGCTGCCTTCGCTGCCCACGAGGTGCGTGTGGAAGTAGTAGGGCTGGAAGCAGTCCACGCACGAAGCCACCTTGCCCACCTGGCCGTTCTTGAACTTCAGGATCGTGCACGTGGTGGACGGGAACTCGTAGGGCTTCATGACGGGCGAGGAAGACTTCGTGGCGTAGCTGGTCACTTCGACCACGGCGTCGCCCATGAGGAACAGCAGGATGTCCATGGCGTGGCACCCGGCCGACAGCAGCGAGCTGCCTACGAACGCCTTCTTGGTGGACCACTCGAACTGCTTGTACCACGGCCCGATGCCGTGATAGTAGTCCACTTCCGCGAAGTGAAGGCTGCCCAGCAGGCCCTGATCCACGATGGACTTGGCCAGGGTGAAATGTTTGCTGAAGCGGCACTCGAAGCACACGCACGTCTTGACGCCGGCTTTGCGGATGGCCTTGCGCATGGCCTTGGCTTCGTCGAAGGTGACGCAGATGGCCTTTTCGAGAAGGATGTGCTTGCCCGCTTGGGCCGCGGCGATGGTCTGCTTGGCGTGAAAGGGCGGCGGCGTGCAGATGTCCACCATGTCAATGTCCGACGCCAGCATCTCGTCATAGTCGTTGAAGACCTCGAGAGGAATCTTGTACTGGTCTTCCAACGCCGCCTTGTCCAGCTTGCGGCGCGAGCAAACGGCGGTGACGCGCGCGCCCTGGAGGAGTTTGAAGCCCTCGATGTGGGCGCCCGCGGCCCAGCCCAGCCCCACCACGCCAACCTTCAGCTCTTTCATCCGTCGTTCCTCCGGCGCAACCATGTGACTTGTCCGTTCGCGGCCTGCTGCCAACTCAGGGCAAGAGAGCACTTTATTTCTGTTCGCGGCCAGTGTCAAGTTGGCGCGGCGCCGGGCCGGAGTGGTATCATCTGTCATGAAATGAGGATCGGTCCACGCCTGGAGAGCAGCTATGTCTTCGTCTTACGATCCGCAGTCGGCCGAGTACGGCGCGCTGGAGGAATGGGAGAAGGCCCTGACGCTGAAGGTGGGCAAGGCCTATGCCTGCCGCGCGTGCGGCAATCTGGTGATGGTGACCCGCGGGGGCGTGGGCGTTCTGGACCTGGTGTGCTGCGGCAAGCCCATGGAGGAAGTGGGCCAGCCCTGCGACGGGGAGAAGTGACATGGCCGCGGCCAACAAGCCAGGCGCGCTGTATCGCTGCCCCGTGTGCGGAGCGGAAGTCATCCTGCTGCGGCCCGCGCCGGCGGGCTTCCGCCCCGTGTGCTGCAAACAGCCCATGGTCTTGCAGCCGCGCCCGGCGCCGCTCTATCGCTGCGAGGTGTGCGGCACGCAGGTGGCCATCATCGGCTTTGGCGACCCGGCCTTCCGGCCCCGGTGCTGCAACCGCGAGATGAAACTCGAAGCGGCGTAGGGGGGCGCGCTGTTGCGGGGCGATGGGCTCTATGGACGGGATGGACGCTGGGGCGCCCGGTTCACGGCGCGGCCAGGATGGGGATCAGGCCGCTCTGCGCCACATAGATCACCACGGTGAGCGTGGCCGGCGACAGCAGCGTGGCCCAGAACACCACCCGCGACATGAACTCGGGGTGGTTCTTGAACTGCAAGCACATGAGCATGGCGTTGACGGCCGTGGGGCCGGCCGCGCCGATGAACAGCACTTGCGCCGTGAACCCCCGGATGCCCAGCAGCCACAACAACCCCACGCTGATCGCCGGCGCCAGGAGCAGCCTCATGCTCACGCACACGCCCACCGGCCCGCCGTGGCCGTGCACGCGCACCAGCCCCAGTTGCGCGCCCAGCGTCACCAGGGCCACGGGGATCACCGCGTTCTTGGCGTAGACGATGGCCTGCCAGAAGGGCTGCACAGCTTGCGCGGCCGCGGGCGCGGCCTGGCCCAGCCAGCGCCGGATGAGCACGGTGACGATGCCCGCGGAAAGCGCGTAGATGGGCGGAAAGCGCGCAATATCGCGCAGCAGCCTGCGCAGCCCGCCTTGCCCCCCGCCGCCTGAGGCGAGGAACACACCGAACGTAAACGTCGTCAGGTTCTGCGTCACCACGGCAAACGCTTGGAGCGACATGGCCTGTTCGCTAAGCCCGGCCGCGCGAAAGGCCAGCTCTTGCAGCGGCAGGCCCACGTTGCCCGCGTTATAGAGAATGGCGGCCAGGATGACGGCGTTGCGCAGATCCTTGGCCGCGCCTGTGACGCGCCACACCCCCAGCCCGACGAACGTCATCACGCCAATCAGAAAGGCGTTAAAGACAATTACGTTCGCGATTTGCGCGCCGTCCACCTGCGCGCCGACGACGGAGCAGTAGATCAGCGCGGGGATGGCGTAGTGGAAGTTGAGCCGGCCCAGCGTGGGCATGTCCAGCCCCAGCTTGCGCTGGAGCACAAACCCCGTGCCCGCCAGCAGGAAGATCGGCAGGATGATGAAGTAGAGGATGCGGCCGAAGTTGGCGGCCAGGACGGCAAGGGAGTCCATCGCGTCTCCTGGGGGCCGGGGCGCGGCTCAGTCGCCGCCGACTGGCGCTTGACTCGCCTCGGCCGCGCTCATCCGTTTCATCAGGGTCTCGGCGAGACGCTTGAAATCACCCTTCGCTTCCTGGACCGCTTGCGCGTGGCCGCCGATGGCGCCCTCGGCCGAGGTAAGCATGAAGATGGGTTTACGCACCTCTTGAGCCATGGGAACCAGGCTGCGATAGTGCTTGAGCGTCGCGAGGCATTCACAGTCTTCGGAGGGCGATGATGATTTCGTCGAGTCCCTCAACACGCTCTCATGATAGACACTAGGTATGCGGTTGACCCATTTGTCATATGCCTTGACGGGTCGGCTGAGCCGGACGCTGTGCTGTTGGACAATGTAGCCCAAAGGCATCATTCTCCCCTTTGGAAGCGGGAAAGCTGGTTCCTTCCAGTTGGCGAGACGCTTGCCCCAGTCGGCTCGCCATCTGCGCAATGTTGGCCCCAGGTTTTTCAGCCCCTGCAGGGAGAAGAGGTCGGCGCCCAGAGGTATGGCCACGAAGTCGGACGCGATGAGCGCCGAACGGTTAATGGCGCCAAGGTTGGGACCTACGTCCGCGAGGATGATGTCGGCCTCGACCTTCTTCGCGGCCATCTGTGCCACCTGCCAGAAGGCGGTGAGGATGCGAAAGGGGCGGTAAAGGTCTCCGCTGTCCATGCTGTCTGGCCACGCGGCGGAGAGTCTGTCCTCAAAACTCGCCAAGGCAACATCGCCAGGCACAAGGCTGAGACCTTGCGTGACATGCACCAACTCGGGTTCGAGAAGGTCTCCCACCTTTGTGAGGGGCTCGATGGCCCTGAAGATCGTCGTAGGGCCGGACTTGCCTTCCCAAAGCTCGTCAATCGAGTCTTCGTCAAGAAACGCCGCCGTCAGGTTGGCCTGGGCGTCCAGGTCCACGGCCACGACCTTGCGTCCCAACATGGAGAACATCCACGAGAGGTGATAGACCAGGGACGTCTTGCCCACCTCGCCTTTGTTGTTGAAGAACGTCAGCACCGGAACGCTCATGGCGCCCTCCTGACGGTGGCCAGGACGGTCGTTGGCTCCACTTGGAATTCAAGCTCTGGATTGCCGTTCTTCTTCAATTCGGCCCGCGCGGTCTGGATACCGACGCCAAACTTCTGCACAAACCCGAGAACCTTGAGCGCCTCGGCCAGATTGGGGTTGCGGTAGTCCGCGATGCCGGGCTGGCCGAAATTCTCTCGCGTTACAGCGCCAAAGGGGCCGCCGGGGCTGATGATCTCGATGCGGTCGTCGAACCAATGGACCTTGACGGGCATGTTGGTGTTCTCGTATGTCCGGTGCATGACCGCGTTGCGGATTACTAATCTGGCCATAATTTAGGTTGCATTTGGCTGCGATTTGTGGTACAATGCG
>CAYYEE010000019.1:0-20949 GCA_964470775.1 uncultured Planctomycetota bacterium
GGGTCAGCGCCTTTTTGGCGCGCATCGTTTCGTAGATGGATAACGCCAGGCCGTCCGCGGCGGATGCGACCTCGGCGAAGAAGCGCACCACCTCGCGGTCATCCACCGGCATCCAGAATGGCAGCGCCACCTGGACGGCGTCGGCCCCGATTTCCCGGGCGTAGGCCGCGCGCCGAACAGCGCCAAGGGTCGAAGTGTGCGTTACACCGATCATGACCGGCGTGCGGCGCCGCCGGCACTCTTCGACCGTGGCTCTGGCGATGGGCTTGAAGTCGTCGAATTCGATGGCATAGAACTCGCCGGTCGTGCCTCCGGTGTACACTCCGGGACAGCCCGCCTTGCAGGCGCGTTCGACATCCGCGCGGTATGTCTCCTCATCGAAGCTGAGGTCCCGTTTCCATGCGACGGGCAAACCAGCCCACGGGCCCACCATCTCATCGCGGCCGATCATGTTTCAGCTCCTTGTGCAAATCCCACGGCCCATCACGCCATCGCCGCGTCGGAAGACAACCGAAAGAGCGAGGCGGCATTATCCCACAGAATCGCGCGTTTGGCGGCTTCGGGCAGGTCCGCGTGGACGATCCGGGCCAGTTGCGCAGCGGTGTTGTAGCAGGGCGCGTCAGAGCCAAATAGGATCCGCTCTGGGCCGATCCGGCCAACGGCCCACTCGATAAGGCCGCGGAGAACCGACATCTGGCTGGACGTGTCTGTCCAGATGTTGCGGTGTTTGCAGGCTTCAATCGCCCGGACTTGGTGGTCCCAGACGTCGTCGGCTCCGTGGCCAAGGTGCGATAGGATCAGGCGCACATTGGGAAAGCGATCCGCAAAGGGGACGAAGTCCATGGGCCACGCCCCTTTGTCCCCGCTGTGTGTCTGAATGACAGTGCCGCGCCGGGCGGCAAAGGAGAACGTCTCCTCGCCGAACTCAAGAATCTCATATTGGTGTTCGGGCGGGTGAATCTTGATGCCGACGCAAAGGGGATGGGCCAGCAAATCCTCCACGTCGCCGAAGGAATCGGGTTGCGTTGGATTCAGCGTCGCCCAGAACCGCAGGGCATCGGGGAATTGCGCCGCTGCCTTGACGGCTTCAGCGTTGCCGATTTGGGGCTGGCCCGCGCACTGCGTGAGCGCGGGGATGGAAGAGACGAAAGAGAGCTTAATCCCCTGGCTCCGCGCCCACGTGACAACCTGTTCCGGCGAGCCCCGCACCAACAGGTCATACACTGGGTTCTTGCCCTTTGCGACCCCACCGAAGTGGGCGTGAACGTCCACGGCTTTGAACCCGGTCTGTTGCTCCATGTACCGCCTCCGTAGCTGCGTACGCAGATCATTAAACAGATTCTCGCGGGCCTGTCGCGCGCCAACACGCAAAAAAAACACCATGAGGCCTTGACACAAGCCCCATTATAGCACATACTGTCCTAGGATAGCAAGCAACATATCTAGGACAGTTGGATCGGGCGTCATGATACTTGCAGAACTGCGCGACAAGCTTGAACGCGGTCCGGGCAGATCCGTTGCGGATCAGATCAAGCGCCATCTCATCTCATCCATCGAGGGAAACAAGCTCGCCCCAGGCGAGAGACTTCCGTCAGTCCGCGACGTTTCGAACGCTCTCGGCATTGCCCGCGCAACGGTCAGCCGGGCCTATCGGGAGCTGCAACTTCAGGGTGTGCTTAAGGGTTGCCCCGGGAAAGGCGTGTACGTAGACAGTCCTTTCCCGGCGCACAGCCGGCTTCAGGTGTCCTGGTCGTCCCGTCTAAGGGAAAAAGAGATTGTGCGGTTGAGGGAGCAGTTCCAGGAGGCGGAGCCGCAGTGCGAGCTCAACGAGATAGAAGCGGGCGGCGACGTTGTCGGCCTGCCGGTTGATTTGGCGCCCACTTGGGCCGCGGACCTTCAGGATATTACGCAGGAGGCGCTTGCGCTCTACGGCCGCGGTGAGCGTGGCGCCGCTGCGTTTGACTGTCTGCGATGGCAGGGCCGCCTGCTCATGTTGCCGGTGGATTGGCAGAGTGTCGCTGTCCTGCTTAATCAGGACATCTTCGAGCGCGAAGGCGTGCCGCTGCCCGGCGCCGACTGGGACCAGAATGAGATGCTGGACCTCGCCCGCCGCCTCAACCGGCCAGAAAGGGGCTACCACGGCATCAGTATATGCAAGGGGGCCGGGGTCGCCGACAGCTTCCTCTCCCTGATATGGCAGAATGGGGGCAGTGTGTTCGACGCCACAGGCACGCGCTGCCTGCTGGCCGAGCCGGAGGCTGTGGCCGCGGCGCAGGTCATGCGCCGCTTCAGGGACTATGCCACCCCCGCGAACCGAGACACCGAGGCGCGTTGGGGCAGCAACATCGCCGACTTTGCGAAGGGGCGCGCGGCCATGATCTTCGCGAACTCGTGGGAATACGTCGAGGCCAATCCGTCGGACGCCAGGTTCCGGCTTGCGGTCAGGCCAATGCCGCGGGGCAGGTACAGGGCTTCGTACTTCAGCGCCTGGGGGCTTGGCGTTCGGCGAGGGGCGCGGCTGGACGGGCCTGTCCGGACCCTTTTGAAGCTCTTGGCCGGGATTGAGAAATGGCCCGACTATCTGCCCAAGCACCCGCCCATTCCGCTGTTCCAGGACTTGGAGGCGGACTCCGAGGCCTTTCGCGTGTACAGCGACGCCAAGGACCGCGGCAGGACGTTCCTTGCCGACATCGAGCCGGCGTGCCGCACCAAACTGCACTCCATGCTATTGCCCCTGGTGGAAGGAACGCTGGCGCAGATCCTGCGGGACGAGACGCCGGTTGATCAGCTCCTCAGCAGTCTGAGGGACCACGCGAACAGGATGATGGAGAAGCCACGTCACCCGCGGTCCTGATGGAGCCGTGAAGGCCGGACATGGTGTCTGGCGGCCTTTTTGAAAAGACAACGCGTTGGCGGGGACATGGCGCCTCAGCCCGCAGCCGGCGGGATCGCAACGTGTCCTCGGAACAGATGACATTTTCAGCGGGCTGCGACAACGGCGGCTCAACCAAAGTCGTGGCCAGAGGTGAGAAAAAAGGGAGGAGTACGAACATGAGAAAAGGCGCGTTCGCCACCGCCCTGCTGTGCGCCGTATTCGCGGCCGTTTCGTGGAGGCAGGCCGTCGCCGCCGAGACAGTCCTCTACGCGGACAAGTTCGACAACCTCGACAATTGGGACCTGGAGAGCGCCACGTCGCCAGTGGCGAAGGAGAACGAGTTCGTGTCGTCTTGGGGCGTGTGGGGGGGGGTGCTCAAGCGCGACCTCGGGCCTGACGCCATCGTTCAGTGCCAGATGAAAGTGGACAAACGGCCCAAGGGCGCGTGCGCGGGAGTCATTCACCTGAGATACACCCGGGAGGGCGCCTCCCAGTTCGCCTACCGCGTCGAGTTCAGGCCCAAAAGCGTGGACGGCGCTTCCGGGAACATCCTCATCATGTACTACGGCACGACATCGAAGGGCTATGAAAGACCCAAAATGATCTCGCAGACCCGCTGGGACGGCGAGTTTGACACTTGGTATGACGTGAGAGTCTCCATCAAGGGGAATACCATCGCCGTGTTCGTGGACGGCGAAGAAAAGTGCGCGACGACCGACAAGAACAACTTTGCGCCGGCTGGACGGTTCGGGCTTGCGTCGCAGCACGCGGTCGTCCACTTCAAGGATTTGCGGATCATGTCCGCTGAAGGCCATTAGCCCGCGGCGGTTACGCGGACACAGCCACGAATTGGGCAGTGCGGAACGCCGCTCTGAAGGGCCGGACAAGAAGGGAGGTGGCGACACGCGGATAATGCGGCGTGCTGGGTGCGTCGTCTTGGCGCTGCGCCGTTGCTATGCGCGAGACACATCGTGTGGTTCCGTTAGGGGGGACTTCAGATGCGCTGCAGATTGAGGAATTCAAGACGCGGGATGGCGAGAGCGCTCTCTGGCGCGTTCACGCTCATTGAGCTTCTGGTTGTCGTGGCGATCATCGCCATTCTGGCGGCGATGCTGCTTCCGGTCCTGGCCGCGGCGCGGGAGAAGGCGCGGCGGACGGCGTGCTTGAACGGCCTGAACCAGATGTCCAAGGCGCTGGAGAGCTACACCGGCGACTATAGCGGCTACCTCCCGAGCTGGCCGGGCTGGCGGCCGACGAACTACCAGTACAACTACAGCTACTGGTGCCCGAACTCGAGTTGCGCGGACGTTTCCCACTCCTATATGCCAGGCCCCATCCTCTACACAGGCAAGCCGGGCACAGGTTCGAATCTGTACTCCGTCAACTACCTGATGACCCGGCTGACCTACTGGCGGGAGATCGCCTCAGCGTACTACTATCCCTCGCTGCCAACCGCCGGCCAACTGTGCCACGCGCCCATGGGACTGGGCATGTTGTTGACAACGGGGAACCTTGCCGACGCCAGAGCGTTGTATTGCGCCAGCGCTTCCGGAATGCCGCCGGGCATCACCGGGATCTACAACTACGGCAAGACCACAACGGATGCGGCTGGACCGTGGCGGCAGGCCGCGGGCAGCCTCGCGGATTGGAAGAAAGCGGGCGGATCTGACGGCGACACACTCTTGTACGGCAACTGGCCTGCCTTTGACCCGACGCAGAAGGACAACATGGTCGTCTGCAACTATGCCTACCGCGATATCCCGGTGGGGTATAACAGGGGATGGCACTATCGTGACGAGTTGACCGCCGGCTTTACCCGCCTTGCCGGCGTGAAACCGCGGGTGACAGTTCGTGTCGGCCAGCCGATCTTCTCGACCATCAAAATGCTGGGCGGCAGGGCTCTGGTCAGCGACGCGTGGGACAAGGGCCATCGGTATGACGGCTTGAACAGGAACCTTGACGTGGATTTGAGCCTCTCCGGGGTTGAAGCCACCCGCCTGATCGCCGGGGTGGGGATCGCCGGTCATCGCGAGGGCTACAACGTGTTGTATGGGGATTGGAGCGCCAAGTGGTACGGCGACCCGCAGCAGAAGATGATCTGGCATACCCAAGCCTATGACAGCGCGGGGACGCTTACCGGCGCCTGTTGGGTGTCCGCCGCGTCAGGCATGTTGGCCTTCAACATGGACCAAGCCGGCGACAACGGCGGCACGCGCCGAGGCATCTTCAGCAACACCAACCGCGGAGTGGACGGTCTGTTCCAGCACAAACCGCACGCGATCTGGCATGACTTTGACACGGCCGCGGGAGTTGACGTTGGGGTCTCCGACGTGCCGTAGTTGACCTAGCAGCCTGTCGAGAATGTCGCCGTTCCGGGGACACGTTGCGATCCCGCCGTTGGCGGGCCGAGGTGCCATGTCCCCGCCGACGCGGTGTCTTTTTCAACGGGCTGCTGGTGTAGTGTTTCAGAAATAGCTTTGCTATCTCTGAAACACTACATGACACAAACCCGGCGCTTGACGCGTCCAAAGTATCGAGTTAGCCCGCCCTGTGATGTTTCGAAAATGCAGGGCATTTTCGAAACACCACACTAACGCGGCGGAGCCGCAACCTAATAACGACAGACGACGAACGGCAACCGCAGATGACGCGGATGGCGCGGAAGGACAAAAGGCATGTTTGACGACCCTGGCGCGGCAAAGTCCCGCGTCGAGAATGCTGCCTGCATGAACGCGGGCCCGGGTCTGTCGCGATACCGCCCCTACTGGGATCAGACTCGGTCGCAGTCTGGTTGCGGGTGCGTCTATGAGGATGATTCCCTGGTCATTGCCACGGATTTCGAGTGCGCAAACGGTCGCAACGCGCGGAGGGAAAGCGAACAGCTCTATGCGCTGGACCTTGAGCCCGAGCCTGGGAACCACGAGTACAGCAACCAGGGCTACTACTTCTGTTTTGGCCTGAGGGGCAAACGGCTCACCGGTCACCGCATATGGATCCGGTTGAGGACAACCTTCCGCAACGCCTTTGCCGATGGAACCGGCCACGTTGTGTTGCAGCAGGACGGGCGCTGGAGCCATCTCCCGGCCGAGCGCATCCGGCCGGTCGCCGGCGCGGACGTGCTCGACCTGGACCTTCCCGTCCCAGCCGCGGGCGAGCCGCCTCTATTCGTCAGCAACTTCCATTGGCATCCGTTCACAGACCTGAAGCGGTACCTGGATGACCTTTCCGCTCGCCCTGGCGCCATTGTCACGGAGATCGGGCGCAGCGTGGCTGGAAGGCCCATCTACAGCGTCGAGATAGGGTCCCGGAACCGAAACGCCGCGCCCATGGTGATCGCTCAGACTACTCAACCTTCCGAAATGATCGGCATATGGGCCTGCCGCGGCATCATTGACTTCCTTCTCTCGGACGATCCGTCCGCGAAGCGGATTCGCGACAGGCGCCGCGTCATTCTGGTCCCAGCCACAAACCCGGACGGGATGGCGCTGGGGATGGGCGTCAGCCACCCCGTGGGCCGCTTTCCAGCGTTTGAAGGGAGACTGACCGCGGGCGGATCGCCGGACGCGCTCCCGGAGATGGTGTCGGTCTGGAATCTGCTCCAGAGAGAGAGACCTTGGATCTTTGTCGAGTGTCATGGGAACAATTGGAAGCGGCGTCCCGGCCACATGCTGCTCCGGTACAGGCCCTCGTTGATCGGAGACTCCCCTCTGCGCCGGGTTTGGGAGGAAATCGACCGGCGTCTGGAGGCTCTGCCGGACACGTTCCACGGCAACTGGACCGATTGGCGGGAAGGCATCTACCGGGAGATGCTGGGTTTCATGGCGGTCACGCGACTCGGCTGCATCGCCTACATGATCAAGCAGCACGACAAGTTCCCGCTGGAGCAGAGCATGGGACACGCCGTGGCATGGTTCATGGAGATGGTCGAGGCGTACGAGCAGAGCGGCGGCGCCCCAAAGGCTGAGGGCTGAGATATGAGAGACAGGTCACGGAGTTGGGGACTCGTTTGCGTGGCGTTTCTGGTCAGCGCTGGGCTGGCTTACGCCCAGCCGCCGGGATGTCGGCTGACGCGCGCACAAGGCGAAGGCGGCGTTCCTCTGCTGATTCTTGAGAACCCGTTTGTTCGTTTCACCCTTTCTCCCGCTCAAGGAGGCGCCTGTACCAGCTTTATCGTGAAGCGGACCGGCGACGAACTGACCGCGGAAGGCACGAACCGGCGGATGTTCCAGGAGATGGTCCACGGCTACAAGTCAGACTGGATCAACGCGCCCTATGAATGCCAGGTTCTCTCCCAGGGACCGGAGGAGATCGTTGTTCGCATGTGGAAGTCAGGGAAGACCGACGTTGTTCGCTATTGCAGATTCACCAAGACCATTCGAATGAGATCCGACTCCAGCGCGATTCGCGTTGAGCTGGAGTTCCTGAACGAGCGCGAGAGCATGACGGACATCTACGTCCCGATCCGGTTCTTCAACAGCACGGAGTTCGGCGCGAAGCCCACCGACTACTTCCTCCCCACAAGCTCAGGGGTCAAGCAGTATCCCTATCGGAAGAGGGATGCGTCGCAGGAAGTGTTCAACTACGACGCGCCGCGGGGGTGGCTGGCGGGGACAGACCCCGAGGGGAAGGAGGGCTTTGCCTACGACCTGGAGACGTGCTACCCGCACCTCATGTGCCTGTATCTCTGGCGCGGCTCCAACGGCTATCCAACGACCGAGTGGATGCTCCGGACCGCGAAGGTCGCGAACGGGGAGTCCCTGCGTTTCACCTATTCCTTCACGCCGTTTCGCGGCGTGCCTCAAATCGCTGGAGTGGGGGGGGGAATGGTGACAGGGTTTGAGGGGCTGGCGGATTCCTACGCCCCTGGCCAGAAGATGCCACTCCGCGTCCGCGGCTACCTTAGCGAGAGCAAGAGCGGAGAGCTGGAGTTGCGCGCGCTGCGGCTTCCTGAGAGAACGGTTCAAGTCCTTGGCGCGAGGAGTCTCAAGGGCGGCCCGGACAGCGTCGCGGCTCTTGATTTTGACTTCACGCCGACGCAGTCCGGAACTTACGTGATCGCCGGCGAAATCAAAGTGGATGGCAAGGTTGCGCATGAGTTCGAGCGGCCGGTCACCGTCGGTCGTCCCAGCGCCGAATATGTGTTCCAACCCAAAGAGAAGCGGCTGGGCGACCCGGAGGAGCGGTTCCTGGCCGGAACGCCCGTCTTGGTAAGGCAACTCGGCAAGGACCCCCTCGAGTGGACCGGAGGCGTCACAACGCCTCATATTCCATGGGCCAAGCCATACGCCGGGGGCAAGACCAAGGCGCTGATCCTCTGCTCGTACCTGCAGGGCCGGGAGGTTCTGGAGCTGGCCCAGCGCATGGACCTGGACCTGGCGACCGCGACGATCGAGACCGGCGGTTCGAATGTCTGGACGCCTTGGTGGCGTCATGGGGGGCAGACCGCCTTCTCGCAGGCCAAGGTCGTTGAGCTTCTGAAAGGCGAGCACGACGTGATCGTGCTGGGCGCTTACGGCGTGTACAACGACGAGATCATCAAGCTTCTCGATGAGAAGGTCAAGAAGGGGGCCGGCCTGGTGTACATCATGCCGTGGCGCGTTCCGGATCGCGTCGCCCAACTGCTGCCGGGGCGGGAGATCCCGAACCAGCCCAACGCGCGGCCGGAGACCAAGGGCCGGTGGGCCAAGCAGGCGGACCACTTCCTGACGCAGGGGATTCCTTTCGGTCTGCTGCCCGAGACGCTCTACCGGCGCTACGAGGAAACCCCAGGCGCTTCCGTCCTGGCGCGCGTCGGCAACGATCCACTATTGACCATACGCGACGCAAAGGGAACAGGCCGGGTCGTCCTTCTTTCGTACGTCAACTCCTACTTTGCCGACAGCCAGGCAGGGTTGACCCCGTGGTTCCTCCATGCGCCCGCCGAGACGATTCCGTACTGGGAGTACCACCATTCCCTGCTGGCGCGCTGCGTCCTCTGGGCCGCCCGGAAGGATCCTGCTGTGGACTTCGGCAAGCTCGACGCGGCCGCCAATGCTCAGAGCAAGTTCATGATGAGCGTTGACTTGGCGAACCGCGGTGAGCCCTTCAAAGCAATCCTGGAAGTGGAGGTCCGTGATCTTTATGGCAATCCAGAAACCCGGCTTGAAAAGGAGGCGTCTGTTCCCGCGGGCCGGTCTGCGTTCTCCGTGGAGGACGCCGCGGGCGCGCCGCTGAAGGAGGGCGGCCACATTGCGCATCTTTTCCTGAAGCGGGAAGGGAAGGTCGTGAACTGGGCGGCGACGGCGTTCCAGGTGGATCGGCCGCTGCGCATTTCGCGCGTTGAGATGCCTGACAAGATATTCCGCGCAGGCGAGGCGCTGGGCGCTTTCGCCGAAGTGGAGGCTGGGACCCTTCAGGAGGTCGAGCTTCGCGCCGATGTGACCGACGCCTTCGGGCGCATCACGGCCGCGGCAAGCCAGACCGTTCAGGCGCAAGGGAAGGCTCGCATCCCCTTGCGGATGACCATGCCGGAGCCCCTCAGCGCCGATCACACTCTGCGAGTTCAACTCTGGTCCGCAAACACGTTGATGAGCGAAAAGCGGCTGCGAATCCTCGCCATGCCCAAGTCGTTCGACGAACGGCAGTGGGGGGACTACGAGTTCGTGAGCTGGGGCGCCGGCCCTTCGGAATACCCCTACCTGCGCGCGCTTAAAGCCCAGGCTGGACGAAGGGCCGGCGTGACGACAATGGGCTTGCCCACGGGGCCGGCGCGTTACCTCTACAAGGCGGACCCCGGAGTTCAGAAGGAGAACTTCCGGAACGGGTTCAAGATCGCGCCGCTGACGTTCATGCAGGGCCTTGATGTCCCTTCCCAGACCTACTACCAGCAGAAGGCGGCCTACGCGAAGACAAAGGACAAGAAGTACCTTTGCCGACAGCCTTCCCTGAGCGATCCTGCTTTCGTACGTTCATTGCGCGCGGAACTCCGTGAGGTCCTGTCGCCCTTGCGAGAGCTGGCGCCGCAGGCGTATTGCTACAGCGACGAGGGTTCGCTGACGCGCGGCGACGACCTCTTCGACTTCGACTTCAGCCCCAACGCGCTGGCGGATTTTCGGCAGTGGCTCAAGGAGGAGTATGGCTCTCTGGACCGTCTGAACGCCGAATGGGAGACGGCGTTTGCGAAGTGGGAAGACGTGACGCCGATGACGATGGATGAGGTGGAAGGGCGGCGCAGCAAGGCGCCCTGGGCCGATCACCGCACGTTCATGGAGAAGTCCCTGGCAGACTTCTACGTGTCCATGCGGGGCGTCTTGCGCGAGATCGATCCTCAGGCCGTGGCAGGCATCTGCGGCAACCAGCGCCCTGGCGCCAGCAACGGCATGGACTACTCGCGGCTGATGAAGACGTTCGACTTCCTCTATTCCTATATCGACTCCGGCCTGTTGGAGATCATGCGGTCGCTGGGGCGCATTCCCATGGCCCCCTGCAACGGATACGGACGCGAGAGCGAGTTCCTGAAGTATGAAGCCTGGGGCGCCTTCCTTCACGGCAGCCGCGGGGTCCTCTATTTCGCTGATCGGAACTTCCTCAACCCGAACTTGACTCCACGGCGCGACGCTCAGGAGCTTAGCGACATCGTGCGCCTTCTCAACAACGGGCTGGCTCGCCTGGCATGGAACGCCGAGAGGCAGGCGCAGGTGGCCATCCACTATTCCCAATCCAGCCTTCACATGGCGGCGCTGGAGGGCAAACAGGACGCGTTTTCCCAGACGCGCATTGGGTGGCTCGATCTTGTCGAGGATATGGGACTGCAGGCCGACTTCGTGACGCCGGAGCAGATCGGGGGTGGCGCTCTCGCGAAGTACTCCACGCTGGTCCTTCCCTATTCCTGCGCGCTCTCGGATAAGGAGGCCGGGGCCATCAGGGCGTTCGTGAAGAACGGAGGACTCCTGCTGACGGACGCCTTCGCGGGCATATACGATGAGCATGGGAAGCCCTATCGCGAGGGCATCCTGAACGACGTGTTGGGGGTTGCCTTGGCCTATGACGCAAAGACGCGGAAGAACGCCGGGGGGGATTTGGAGTTCAGCGCCGACTACAAGAGCTGCCAGGTGAAGGGCCAGAGCCTGTATGCCTCGATCGCTGACCGTGGTTTGAGGGTCGAAGGGGGCAAGGCGCTGGGGACGCTGAAGGCCAGCCCCGCGTTCGTGGTCGCGTCGTTCGGCAATGGCCACGCCGTGTACCTGAACATGTTCCTGTCCAGTTACTCGAACATGAGGAAACGCGGCGGAGAGGAAACGCTGCGGAACATTATGGCGAATCTCTTCAGCCTGGGCGCCGCGCAGGCGCCGGCCAAGGTCATTGGAGAGAAAGGGCCGCTCACCGTCTGCCAGGTCGTCCAGTACAACGCCGGCCCGATCCAGTACTTTGGCGTGTTGAGGGACTACAGGAATCCCGAGTTGAAGTCGGCGCGGGCCAGCGTAGTGTTCCCCAGCGCGCGCCACACATATGACGCGCTGGATGGGAAGTACTTCGGGCAGGTGGACCGGGCGGAAACCACGCTATCCCCGGGAGAGGCAAGAATCTTCTCGCGGCTTGCATATCAAGTCAGGAGCGTCGCGGCGGCGCTGCCCGGCCGCGTCAAGCCCGGCGCGGAGGTCCGTTACAAAGTGACGCTTGACACGGCAGGCGCCAAACCCGGCTTGCACGTGGTCCACGTGGAAGTGACCGGCCCGGATGGGGAGGCCCGTCCTTGCTACTCGCAGAATGTGAACGTTGACGGCGGCCAGGGCGAAGGGGCCTTCGCGCTTGCGCTAAATGACAAAGCTGGCCACTGGAGCCTGCGTCTGCGCGATGCCGCGACCGGAGTGACAGGACAGGCCGTTTTTGACGTCGCTCCCTGACGCCACGACTACAAGGAGATACTGCGTTGACGAGAGAAGAGATTCTCATCACGGACATCCCGTCGCGGATGGTCTCAGGCAAGATCGGCCGCAAGGGCAAGCCGGGGCAGTGGCGGTGCTGCCCCTACCGCTGTCGCGAATATTCCGGCGTGATGGTGACTTGCGGCATGAGCACAAATCCCGAGCCGCTGGTTATCAGACTCGGCGCGAAAGGGCTGTATCGCATTCATCTGGGCATATTCAACGTCTTCGAGGGCTTCGAGACGTGGATACGGGTCCGCTTGAGTTCCGACACCTGCTGTCGCGCTCTCAAGGTTCCCGTCCGGGAACATGGGAGCGACGTCTATGTCTACGAGATGCCGTGGCGCGACGCGGACCTTACGAATCAGGACTTGATTCTGGAAGGCGAGTTCGGGAAGGTGGGCTCTTTGGCGAGCGTTCGGCTCGAACCCATTGCATCGCTGCCCAAGGCCGGCAAACCGAAAATAGCGTTCCCGATGGCCATCACGGAAGACGGTCATCAGGCTTTTGTGAAAAGACCACACCGCCGTCCCGAGGACCTGCTGGAGGCCCTTGACGAGATTCCGGCCGAGTCCTGCATGAAGATTCTGATCTGGGGCACGACCGGCGCCGACCTGTGCAACTACCCGACCCGGGAAGGCACGTATGACTATGGACGGAGCGAGGACCCCCTGTGTTCATGGTACCAAGTCCGGGATGAGAACATGCGCCTGTGGAAGAAGAAGGGCTGGAACAGCATGGAAGTCATGCGGGACTACGCCCGCAAGCGCGGCTGGGAGTTCCACGTGAGTATGCGGGCACAGGCTTTCTCCGCCCACTATCCGTTCGACGAGGCGCTCATTTCGGATTTCTTCAACCGGCATCCCGAATGGCGTTGCGTGGACGAGAAGGGGGAGACGATCGCCCGCATGAGCTATGCCTATCCGCAGGTTCAGGATCATCTCTTGGCGATTATGCAAGAGATGCTGGCCTATGAACCCGACGGGCTGTGCATCATCTTCGTGCGCGGCATCCCCCTCGTTCTGTACGAGCCGGTCATGCGCGAGGGGTTCAAGCGGGAGTGTGGCCTGGACCCGCTGAAGTTGCCGGAGAACGACGCGCGCTGGACGGCGTACAAATGCAGCGTCATTACGGCGTACATGCGCAGGGTCAAGGCGCTGCTGAAGAGAGGCCAGCGGCTGGCGGTGATGGTCCCTGCAAGCAAGAGCAGGCGCATGTGGGGCGGCCTGGATATCGAAAGGTGGGTGCGCGAGGGCATCATTGATGACCTGTACCCCATGGCGCTTCGATATGACGAGCTGGACTGTCATCGGTGCGGCGCGGCGCGGAGCCTGCGCATGGAGTCCTTCCAGCGTCTTCGCGGTCGCGAGAACATCCGAGTCATCCCCATCCTGAACGAGGGCCCTGACCCCAAATTGCGCGGGCTGATGCGATCGCACCTGATGAAGGGAGCCGACGGATACGCGCTCTGGGACGGAGCCCATCCCCGTCTCGAGTACTTCCACAACCTCGGGTATCCCCGCCTGCGCCATCCTGCCGTGCGGAAGCCGGAGTACCGCAGGATACAGATCGAGCGCATAGGCGATATGCGGATCGACCGGTATCACCCGTGGGAAGTGTTTTGACCGCAAGCGGACTTGTCGCCTGCATGAAGAACGCAGTATGAATTGAAGGGTTCGACGCATGTGGATCCGATTTCTCGGAACAGGCGGCCCTGACGGGTTCTACCGAGGCGGCGCGGGCGTGTTCCACGAGCAGGCCAGGCGCCTGGGGGGGAGGAACTGGCGCCGGCCTTCTGCTCTTTACGTTGCGCCCGATTGCCTTATTGATTTCTCCAGGGCTTGTCCGGCGCAGTTGAGACGGTTCGGAATTCAGCGGGGCCGGATCAAGCGCCTTCTCATTACCCACTCTCACGACGATCACTTCGATCCCCAGGCTATCGTGGCCGAGATGGCCCGGAGGGACGGAGTCTGTGATGTGTATGGAAACGAGATCGTCTGCCGGAAGCTTGGCCAGGTGATGGAGGACAAGGGGCTGCGGATGGGGGCCGCTGTTCACCTCCTGAAGCCTTTTCACGAAGTCGCCGTGGGCGGGCTGAGGGTCATCCCGGTCAAGGCCAACCATTGCTGGACGAACGACGAGGGAGAGCCCGAGACCGCTCTAAACTTCATCCTTCAGTCCCCGGAGGCGTCTCTCCTGTACCTGGTGGATACACGGCTGATGTATCAGGAGACTCACGAGTTCATTCGGCAGTTCACGTACGATGGGGTCATCCTGGATACAGGTTTCGGAGACATGCGCGCTTCGGACATGTCGGAGGGAACCGGCCACTGCAATTTCGAGCAGGGCAAGCGGATCATGGAGTCGTTTGAAGAAGACGGGCTCCTCCGGCCCGGCGCCCGCAAGATATTCTCCCACGTGAGCACCGCGCATGTGGATCTGCACCAGCGCCTTGCCCCCCGGTTGGCCAAAGAGGGATACACCCTGGCCTATGATGGGATGTCGGTGACACTGGGAGCGGATCACAAGAAGGCGGGCTTTCGGACGAATGCGGCAGGGCGGCGAGCGGAGGCGCGCTGGATATGGAGCCCGCCGCAGGAGGACATGAAGAACTTCTACCTTTATGCCCGCAAGAAGCTGTTTCTCAACGAGCCGCCGGAGAAAGCGCCGCTGATGTGCGCGTGCAGGGGCGTATACCAGCTCTATGTCAACGGCCGCTTTCTGGGCCGGGGCCCGTCCCCCTGCGACGCGCGCCGGCAGTACTTCGACCGCTATGACATTGCGCCCTTTCTCAGGACAGGCGAGAACGTCATTGCCGTTGTCGCGTACTCCCTTGGGGTGGCGGCGGAGTGCGTCACAGGCCAGAACCCCGGCCAGCCCGGCCTGTACGTCCGCGGGGAGGTCCGCTGCAAAGGCGGGGGCGTGGCGCCAATCGCCAGCAGCCCGGCCTGGCGCGTGAAGAGGTCCAGCGCTTGGGCGGCGAGCGTCTCCCGTTTGAACCGTTGGCTGGGGTACCGCGAGGTCTTCGATACCCGGCTCGAAGACGACGGGTGGAAGGAGCCCGGCTACGACGATTTCAAGTGGCTGATGCCAGACATCGTGAAGCCGGCATCGGACGGCGTGGAAACCCGCCTCATCGAACGCGAGATTCCGTTCCTTGAAGAGAGGGAAGTCCTTCCCCGGACTGTCTTCCGCATCGACAAGAACCTGGGGGCAGTCCGGAACGCCGACGCGCTCGTCAAGGAGACGGGCAGGAAGCGCGCATGGATGGACTGCGCGGCTCCCGGCGCTTCGCCCGCGGTGTTGCTGGACTTTGGCCGCGAGGTGGTTGGGTATCCGGTCCTGTCTATTGGCCGTAACGCTGGCGGGACGCTCATCCTCTCCTATGGCGAGACGTTGGACCTGCGGAGCTATGACGCGCTGGCGCTCTCCGGAAAGCCGGTGGCCTGGTCTCCCTTTGGGCGGCGCGCCTTCCGCTACCTTCAACTCACCGCGGCGGGAGGACCGGAGCCTGTGGAGATCAGGAAGATCGCGCTCCGGTCCGTTTCCTACCCCGTGAGGCCCGTGGGGGACTTCCGGTGTTCAGACGCCATGCTGAACCGCATTTGGAGAGTGGGCCGAGACACTGTCCACTTGTGCATGCAGGACCACTTTGAGTGCTGTCCCGCGCGCGATCAGTCGCTCTGCATCGGCGATCTGCTGTGGGACGCGCCCGTGGCCTGCTATGCCTTCGGCGAATCGCGACTGACCCGTAAATGCCTGAGGCAGATCGCGGCCATACAGCATCCAGAGGGATGGATGCCAGCGGTGGGGCCCATCCAGTCCAAGACGCTCTTGACGGACTTCTGCGCGTACTGGGTGACCATTCTCCATGAACACTATCTTCACACGGGCGACAGGGAACTCTTGGAGGAGCTCTATCCGAGTTTCGAACGCCTGATGGCCTGGTTTGCCAAACAGGAAGACCCCTATCATCTCCTCCATCCGGGCCAGCGCGCCGCGGCGGACGAATGGTGCTTTATTGACAGGGCGCCTGTGGACAAGCGGGACGAGGTGACCGCCCTGCAATGCGCCTATCACAAGGCGCTGCTCGACGCCGCCGCCATCTGCGACGCGCTTGGGAAAGGAGAGAGGGCCGCTTTTCACCGGAAACACGCGGGCGTTGTGCGAAAGGCAATCAACGACCGGCTCTGGGACGACTGGCGCATCTTCATTGACTGCCGCACCCGGTCGCTCTACAGCAAGAAAGTCAGCGTTCCGACGAACGCGCTGGCCTTGCTCTGCGGAGTCGCCTCAGGCGCAAGGGCCAAGAAGATCATCCAGTATCTCTCCGAGTGTGACACGGTCACGCCAGCGGGCACGCCGTTCATGACAGGGTTATTCGCGAAGGCGCTTTTCCACCACGACAGGGGCGCCGAGGCCATCCAGATGATACGGGAGTACTGGGGCGAGATGATCCGGAGAGGCGCGACCACCTTTTGGGAGGAGTTTGACCCGCGGACACCGCGAACCTGCGTCCCCCTCAGTCTCGACGATAACCACAGCATGACCAGCCTTTGCCGTGGTTGGAGCGGCGGCCCGACTTATCTTCTCCCCGCGTACGCGCTGGGGGTGAGACCGATTTCGCCGGGGTTCCAGGAGTTCCTGATCGCGCCTCAACCCGGAAATCTCGCGTGGGCGGAGGGAAGGATTCCCACCCCGCGCGGAGAGATCGCTCTGCGATGGGAGAGGGACAAGCGCCATGCGTCCATGCGGATCAGTCTCCAGTTCCCACGTTCGTGCCAGGCGCGGCTCGAGTTGCCTGTCCCCGCCGGCGGGAAACATTTTGAGCTCAATCGGACTCTCCTCAAGGCGGGCAGGCAGATCGTCCCGGGTGTTCGGTATCTGCGCAAAGCGAAGGACCGCCTGCTTTTCCACATCGCTGGAGGCGGCGCCTATGAGCTGATGTTGACGGCATGTCGGCGGCTGGCCAGTGAGGCTTCGGCAAAAAGGCGCGGCGCCTCCTGACGCGTCCGTACATTCTTGAGCTATTGCCCGCTCTTCTTTGGCGCTGCTATAATCCGTGTGTGGCCTGGCGGCTTGCCTGCCGCGCCGGCGGGGGCGGCGCAACGGCCGCGCGTGAGGAGCGAGTATGCGCCTGGCCTTGGTGTTCAATCCCTTCAAGTACAAGCTGCACGAGGAGAATCTGCGCATTGTGCAGCGGTACTTCGGCATGTTCCCGCCGCTTTCGCTGACGTGGGTGGCGGCCATTGCTCGAAAGGCGGGGCACGAGGTCTGCATCATTGACGCCCGCACTCTTCGCATGACCAAAGAGGAGACGCTGGAGGCGCTGAGGGCGTGGAAGCCGGACGCGCTGGGCTTCATGATGACGACGTACATGTTCCGCGAGACGCTGGAATGGGCGCAGTTCCTCAAGAAGCATTTGAACGTGCCGGTGGTGATCGGGGGTTATAACCTCCGCGTCTATCCCAAAGAGTCGGTGTCCGTGGAGGGGGTGGACTTCGGGTGCTTCAACAGCGCGTACTATACCGTGCCGGCGTTGCTGCGAGAGATGGAGGGGCTGGGCCGGTTCGGGGACGTGCCGGGGCTGATCTACAAGCAGAACGGCGTAGTCCACATGAACGACCCGGGCGAGGACGCGGCGTTTGAAGACTATCCGAACCCGGCGCGCGATCTGCTGCCAAATGACCTGTACGCGGAGTTCCCCACGGAGCGCAAGAACTTCACCGTCATGGTGACGAGCAAGGGATGCCCGATGGGGTGTTTGTTCTGCGAGGCGGGGCGGACGGCGTACAACCCCCGTTCGCCCAAGAAGGTGGTGGACGAGATCGAGGAGTGCTGCACGCAGTTCGGCGTTCGCGAGATCGACATCTTCGACTACGAGTTCTGCATCAACCGGCGCCGGGTCATCGAGATTTGTGATGGCATTCTGGACCGGCGGCTTGATGTGTTGTGGGCGTGCCGGGCGCGGGTGGACTCGATTGACGAGGAGCTGGCGCGCAAGATGCGCGCGGCGGGTTGTGGGCGCATCTATTTCGGCATCGAGTCTGGCGACCAGGAGATTCTTGACCGCGTCAACAAGGGCATTACGCTTCAGAAGGTGCGCGACACGATTGACCTGGTGAAGGGGCTGGGCATTCGGCCGCTGGGGTTCTTTTTGATTGGTTCGCCGGGCGAGACGGAAGCCAGCATCAAAAAGACGTTGAAGTTCGCCAAGGATCTGAAGCTGGACTATGTGCAGTTCTCCAAGGTGACGGCCAAGCCGCTGACGCCGCTGTGGCGCGACATGGTCAAGTCCACGGGCTACGACTATTGGAAGGAGTACATTCTGGGCAACGTGGATGAGCAGCCGTTGCCCAGGCCTTGGCTGCCCAACATGACCAACGATCAGGTGGACGCGATCGCGAGAAAGGCCTATATCTCGCATCACTGCCGGCTGGGCTTCTTGTTGCGGCACACGTTGCAGGTGCGGTCGTTCGCGGAGTTCAAGCGCAAGGCGCTTGCGCTGGTGGACATGGTGTTTTCGCAGGAGCGCCGCAGCGTTCGCGACGACGATTTCGTGGCCCATTCCGAGGTCGGGCGCGGCAAGCTGGGCTGGTACAAGAAGATCGCCAAGTGGAGCGCGCCGTTTTGAGGCGTGGCGTCCATGGGCTTTGAGGCGGAGGGGGCGCTGGGCGGCTGATGCGAGTCGGACTTGTCTATCGCGGCCGGTATCACGTCCGGGAGGCCCTGGACCTTGAGGGCTATGCGCCTCTGCTGCGCGGCGCGGGCCACAGGGTCCGGCTGTTCTGGGACGAAGACGTGTTCGGCGTGACGGACAATGTGCTGCAGGTTCCCTGGCTGGCGAAGCGATTGTCGAATCCGCTGCGCATGGCATGGGAGATGGCGGCGGACAGGCCAGAGGTCCTGGTGTTCAGCGTCTTGCCCAGCACGTTCGCGTGGTGCTGCGAGGTGGCCAAACAGGTGAAGGCGCGAACCGGGGCGGCCGTCGTGTTCGCGGGGTTGCATGCGGCGCTCGCCGCGGAGCGGTGCATGCGGGAGGCCTGCGTTGACTGCGTCATTCAGGGCGAGGCGGAGCCGGCGCTGGCGCCGCTGATGAGCGCGTTGGCGGGACGGGGGCGCATGGCGGACGTGGGGAACCTGTGGCGCCGCGATGGGGGCGAGGTCCGGTTCACGTTCCGGGCTCCTCTGGCTGATCTCGACGCGCTGCCGCTGCCGGACAAGGAGTTGTTCCGGCCGGCGGTGTCGCATGCTTACAGTTACTGCGCGATGGTGAGCAGGGGTTGCCCGTATCAGTGCTCGTTCTGCGAGGAGACGTGCTGCAAGCGGCTGTACGGAGCCGGCTATTTCCGGCGCAAGAAGCCGGAGACGGTGCTTCGCGAACTGGTTGAGGGCAAGCGGCGATATGGGTTCCGCGAGGTGATCTTCAAGGATTCCTATCTGTCGGGCAGCAAGGCGTGGCTTGAGGAGTTGATGCGCGGGTATCGCCGGGAGATCGGGCGGCCGTTCAAGTGTTTTTGCACGATCGCCGGCTTTGACGCGGACACGGCGCGGCTGCTCAAGGAGGGCGGGTGCTACAACGTCGAGTTCGGTTTGCAGACGTGGAACGACCGGCTCCGCCGGGAGACGTTGAATCGGGGCGAGACGAGCGAGATGGCCAGGCGCGTCTTTGATTTGTGCGCTCGTTATCGGCTTTGGTTCGACGTGGACCACATGTTCAACCTGCCGGGCGAGACTGAGGGGGACCATCTGGCGGGCGCGCGCGAGTACGGGCGTCTTCGCTATCTGAACCGAATCAAGAACCATTTTCTGGTGTATCTGCCAGGCGCCGAGATTGTGTCTGCGGGCAAGGCGGCGGGCGCGCTGCCGCCGGACATCGAGCGCCAGCTTGAGGACGGTCTTGAGACGGACTTCTACGGCCAGGAGTGGGGTTCGGCCGGGGAACGCGCGACGGTGGCGGGTTTTGCGGCGCTGTACAAGCTGCTGCCCCCGCTGCCCGCTTGGCTGTTGGAGTGGCTGTTGCGCGGCCGGCGGTGGAGGTGGTTGGGGCGGGCGCCGGGATGGCTGATGGCGCTGGCGCAAGGGGCGCTGGCTCTGCGCAGCCGCGACCTTCGTTTTGCCGAGTATGTGCGGTCGTACCCGCGCAAGGCGCTTCGAGGTCTGCGGCGCGCGCTGGGTTGGGGGTGCGGGCTATGAGCCAGCAACGGGGCGCTTCGCCGAAACGGCTGGCCAGGTTCTCGCTGTCTGCGCTCGTGGCCGTGGCGGTTCTGCTGGCGTTGTGCTTCAAGACGCAGACCAAGCTGTCGTCGGTCTTTGACAAGGTTCTGGAGGTCAACCGCTTCCTTCTTCTGTGCGCGTTTCTTTTCTCGGCGTTCGTGCATATTGTGGTGGGCGCGCTGAAGTGGCGGTTGATCCTCAAGTGGTCCGGGTGCAAGACGACGTTCGTTGAGACTCTGTTCGTGCGCATGGGGAGCGACCCCTTGCGCGCGGCGCTGCCCTTCAAGAGCGGCGAGCTGGGGAACCTGGCCTACTACTGGCGCACGGGGCGGATGACGTTCGCGGAGTCGGTGAGCTGGGTGGCGTTTGACAAGGCGCTGAACGTGGCGGGGACGCTGTTCTGGCTTGTGGCGGGCTTGGGCATCTTGGGCGCGCAGCGGGCTCCGGATGCGTTGCGCGGCCGGTGGGAAGTGGTTGCGCTGGGCAGCGCGTTGACGCTGGCGTGCGCGGCGGCGCTTGGCGCGCCGGTGATGTCGAGGCGGCTGCGGTGGGCGTTGGTCCGTCTCTGCGGACGCGTCAACGCCAAGGTGCGGCGGTTCGGCGAGGGGGCGCTGTCCGTGTTCGAGAAGATCAGCCCGGCGGGCAAAGCGTGGCTGGGCGCGTTGGGCGTGCTGTTCCAGCTTCGCCCGATCGTTGTTTGCGCCATTCTGTTCCATGCTTTTGCCGGCGACTTTGCCCGCATGCCCAAGGCGCCGGAGTTCTTGGCGTCCGGGTCGGTGGTTGTGGCGTTCAGCAACGTGCCGGGGCCGCAACTGGGCGCGGGGTTCCGCGAGACGGCGTTAACGTTGCTGTTCCGCGACTGCCTGAAGCGTCCTTGGTTGGAGGGGGGGGGAGAGGAGGGTGTGGAGACGCTCATCGCGATCGGTCTTCTGATGGCCGTGACGATTCACATTG
>CAYYEE010000020.1:0-12009 GCA_964470775.1 uncultured Planctomycetota bacterium
GGACAGCCGGCCTGTGTTCATTATGGAGTTCATGGAGCAGGGCCGCTACTCCTGCCTGGTCATGGACGCCACGCCGCCCGGCTCGCCCGAACGCCAGATGGCCAAGGCCTTCCTCGACCTGTGGCCTGACCGCACCGGCGTGGCCGTCAAGCACATCCAGTAAAAGGCCGAACGTGTCGGACAGATCGGACAGATGTGTCTGATCTGCCCATTTTCACCCCTTCTTGCCCTTGGCCAGCGCCTTTCTCAGCTTGTCCACCTCGCTGGGCGCCATCCGCCGCTTGCGCTGGGCCAGGTCCAGCGTCAGCATCCCCAACTCCCGGTACAGGCGGATCATGCGCGGCGGCAGCCCGTCCATGGCGGCCAGATGGCGGGTTACGGTGCTTGCGTCGCCGCGCGCAATGGGACCTGTGAGCGCGGCCACGGGCCCGAGCTTGGCGATGTTGTCCAGCGTGCCGCGCATCAGGGGCATGGCCGCGGCCAGCGCCTCCTCGGGCTGGGCGCCCGCCTCGCCCAGCGCCCGCAGCAGCATGGCCAGACCCAGGTCCGCCACAGCCACGGCGTAGTTGGAGAGCACGCAGCACGCCGCGTGATAGAGCGCCTTGGCCGAGCCTGGAATCTCGATCATCTCGCCGCCAAGCGCCTTCACCATCCTCTTGGCCATGGTCTTGGCGCCGGGGTCCCCCTCGAAAGAGAACACCGTGCCTGGCAGCCGCCGGATGCCTTCGCCGGGCGAGGGGATGCTCTGCAAGGGATGCAGCGCCGCCACGGCCGCGCCGGCGTCACGCGCCGAGGCCAGTTCGGCCGCGCCCAAAGCGCCGCTGAAGTGGAAGACCTTCATGCCCGAAGCGAACGCGCCAGCGGCGGCCATGCCATCGCATACGTCGCGGATCGCGGTGTCCGGCGTGGCGATCAGCACGACCTCAGCCCCGGCCGCGGCCTTGGCCGGAGAGTGAACCGCCCGCCCTTGCCCAATGAACGCCACCCCGCGCCGCGCCGAGGCCAGCGTGCGGCTGGCCACGCCGCACACACGGAACCCAGCCTGGGCCAGCAGCCTCCCCACGGACTGGCCCACGGCCCCCGCGCCTACAATCGCCACGGTTGCGCCCGCCACAGACCTCGCCACGCCAATCTCCTCCTGCGCCGCCACACACCGAAAACAGCCACAACTATAACAAATAAAGTGGTTTATGATTCGCTGAACCGAATGTCATACCCCCATGTTAAAATCCCCGGTAGACACAGGGCCCGTACCCCAAAGGAGCCTGACATGAGCGCGATCACAATGGAAAGCTGCCGGGGCCTGAACCGCACGACGCACAACGACCTGAGCCGTACCGTGCGCGACCACCTGAGCCGCGTGGCGCACGCGCAGTGGAACGCGCTGCTCAACCGCCGAATCCGCATCGGCCAGCAGCAGGACGAGCCCATCACGGTCTCCGTCCGCGACGTCCTCCGCGAGACACCCTTCTTCCTGCTCGCGGCGGGATTCATCGCCATGCTCATTTTGCTGTAGCCCTGGCCGGCGACGCATCCGGTCCAGCGGCAGGCGCCTTCCATCCCAGCGCCACCACCTCGCAAGAGTCTTTCAGCCCATCGAGCGAGCGATTCCGGAACGCCTCGCGCCACTCCGCGGCCGTGACGCCTTTGCGCGTGAACTGCAAGAACGTTTTGCGCGTCATGAACGCGTCCCACCGGGTGATGACCCGCGCGGCGGCGGCGCCCATCTCCGCAAGTTGCTTGTCCAGCTCCGGCCGATCCTCGCCGCACACAGCCACCACCTCCCCTGCGTCCACGGCCTTGCGCATCTGGTCCGGCTGCCACAGCAGCTTGTGGGTCGGCCGCGCCAGGCGAGAGCACAGGAACGCCGGACGGCTTCCGGCCTGGTAGATTCTGCCCTTGACGCCCGCCAGCCGCTCGCCGATGTCGCTCGGCAGCCGGTTTACGCCAAGGCAGGGGTAGAGCAGTCCGGCGGTGACCATGAGCCAAAGCGCGGCCAGAGCGGCCGCGGCCTCCATGGACCGCCGCGCGGCCAGAGCCCAGCCGCCCCCCACCGCCAAGGCGGCCGAAACCACCCACGCCCCCCACCAGCCCACGTTGAACCACACCCCAGCCGCGGCCAGCGCCACGCTGAACACGCCCGCGGCCCACGCCGTGGCCCGCGCCGCCACCCGCCCCCACGGCTGGCCGCCATCGTAGCAGCGAACCGTGAACAGAATCAGCGGCGCCAGCGCCGGCGCCAGGTAACGCTCGAACTGCGCGGGCAGAACCAGAAACGGCGCCGCGCACGCCAGGGCCCACAGCGCCATCCACAGCGCCTCGCGCCGCGCCGCGCCCTGCAACCGGCGCCCGTTGGCCGCGCCCGCCAGCAGCAGAAAACTCCACGGCGCCACAAGCGCCACCGCCCCAAACGCCAGCGTGCCCGCGCCCTTCCACAGCGTGGTGTGCGAGTGATCGGCGCCCAATTCCGAAGACACGGTCATCCAGAAGGAATCCCCCCACGCCGCGGCCATGGCCACGGCCCAGCCCAGCCCCACGACCGCGAACACCCCGGCCGCCAGCGCCAGGTCGCGCCAGCGCGGCCACAGCCACGCCCACTGGCCAAAGACCCACAGACGCAGCGCCAGCGCCGCCAAAACGACAAAAGGCCCGATCGGCCCCTTGGCCATGTTCGCCAGCCCGGCGCACGCGGCCGCGAACACAAGCCACCCCCGCGAATCGTGGCGCAGCCACCGCAACGCGCCCAACACCCCCAGCGTGGCGAACGCGGCCATGGGGACGTCGAGCAGCGCCATGCGCCCCATGACGAACACGCCCATGCTCCCCAGCGTCATAAGCCCGGCTTTCCAGCGGTCGCGCTTCATGCCGGTCTCGCCCGCCAGCTCCGCCACGCCCCACGCCAGCGCCACGGCCGCGGCCACGCCGGGCAGCCGCGCCACGAACAGGCCCGTGCCGAACGCCGCGCCCAGCGCGGTCAACGCCCAGTACATCAGCGGCGGCTTCTTGAACCGGGGCTGCCCATCCAGGAAGGGCGTCCAGAACCGCCCCGCCGCCAGCGTCTCCACCTGCGTGCGCAGGGACATGTTGAACTCGTCCTTCTGCGTGATGGAGCCCTCGCTGCCCAGACCCGGCAGATAGGCCAGCGCGCCCATGAGCGCCAGCCCCAAGGCCAGCCCCGCGGACCGCCGCCGCGGCCACTGGCTCAGCCGCAGACCGGCCATCAGCCAAAGCCTGCTCAGCGTTCCCGCCGCAACCCGCGCCATGAACCGCGCTCCCAACAAGCGAAGGTGTGACCTTGCGAAGCCGCCCGGCGGCAGCCGCGCCAGACCGCCGATCCCGCGTCACGGCGCGATGGCGCATGGTAGCCCGGCCCAGAGCCGGGTGTCAACGGCGCGCGATTCCGCGCGTTGGCGCCGCGAATCCCGGAGGCGGGCGGCCCACACCGGCCGCCGCCAGCCGCCGAATCGCTCCCTCACACGGTCTTCAGCCACCCTCTCCCAAAGGGAGAGGAGCTTTCGGCGCCAGCCCAGCCCTGAAGGCCGCCCTGCCCCCTCTCTTCTCAGGAGTGGACAAGGGGAGAGACGGCAAAGGACGCTCTCGCGCGGCCACGCCTCGCGGCGGACGCGCTGACCGCGCTCGAGCGCCTTGCGCCGGCCACAAAAAGGTTGCGCCGCGCTTGGCAAAGGGAAACGCCGCCGCCAGGCGGAAACGAAACCGGCCCGGCGTGTCGCCGGGCCGGCAAGGTGTGCGTTGCGCGCGCGTCACTCGGGGAGGCGGCGGCGTTCGAGCTCGAGCTTGAGGCCGAGGCCGCGGACTTCGTTGGTGAGGACCTCGAAGGACACGGGCGCGCCGGCTTCGAGGATGTTCGCGCCTTTGACCATGGATTCGTAGATCTTGGCGCGGCCGTCAATGTCGTCGCTCTTGACCGTGATGAGTTCCTGCAGGGTGTAGGCGGCGCCATAGGCTTCCATGGCCCACACTTCCATTTCGCCGAATCGCTGGCCGCCGCTGCGGGCTTTGCCGCCCAGGGGCTGCTGGGTGACAAGGCTGTAGGGGCCGGTGGCGCGGGCGTGGACCTTGTCGTCCACCAGGTGGTCGAGCTTCATCATGTAAAGGTAGCCGACGGTGACCTTCTGCTGGAAGGGCTCGCCGCTGCGGCCGTCGTACAGCACGGCCTTGCCATCGGTGGGCAGGCCGGCTTCGGCCAGGGCCTTGCGGATGTCCTCTTCGCGCGCGCCGTCGAAAACGGGGGTGAGAGCGCGGTAGCCCAAAGTCTGCATGGCCCATGCGAGGTGGGTTTCCAGAATCTGGCCGACGTTTATGCGGCTCGGCACGCCGAGGGGGTTGAGGATGATTTCGATGGAGCGGCCGTCCGCCAGGAAGGGCATGTCCTGTTCGGGGACGATGCGGGCGATGACGCCCTTGTTGCCGTGGCGGCCGGCCATCTTGTCGCCGACGGAGAGACGGCGCTTGGAGGCGATGTACACGCGCACCATGGCCAGCACGCCGCTGGGCAGGAGCTCGTCGGCGCTCATGGGGTCGATGCCCATGTCGTCGAGCTGCTCCTGAAGCCCGTCCACTTCGGCCATGCAGTCGTCGTAGATCTTGTTGATCTGCTGGCGGATGCGGTCGTTGGGGGTGGCGACATCGTTGATGTCGAAGTGCTCGCGGAAGGCGAGGACTTCGCGGCTGGTGGCGCGGGCCTTGAGCGAAAGAGGCTGGCCGGTCTCGGCGTGGGTCAGCTTGCCGCCCACCGCGGCCTCGATGTCCTCCAGCATCTTCTTGAACAGGCGGACGATCTCGCGGTTGAAGCGGTCCTGCTTCTTCTTGCGCTCGGCCGATTCGTCCTGGCTGGAGGCCGGGGCGGAGGCGCGGCGGGTGAACTTCTCGGTGTGGATGACGATGCCTTCGACCCCGGCCGGCGCTTCGAGCGAGTCGTTCTTCACGTCTTCGCTGGCGCGGCCGAAGATGGCGATGAGCAGCTTCTCTTCGGGCGTCAGCTCGCTCTTGGACTTGGGCGACACCTTGCCGACGAGGATGTCGCCGGGCCGCACGTGCGCGCCTACGCGCACAATGCCTTCTTCATCCAGGTTCTGCAGCGCGCGCTCGGGGACGTTGGGGATGTCGCGGGTGAACTCCTCCTTGCCCAGCTTGGTCTCGCGGATCTCGATCTCGAAGTGCTGGATGTGGATGGAGGTGAAACGGTCCTGCTTGACGAGCTTTTCGCTGATGATGATGGCGTCTTCGAAGTTGTAGCCGTCCCAGGGCATGAAGGCCACCAGGGCGTTGCGGCCCAGGGCCAGCTCGCCGTCGCACGTGCCGGGGCCGTCGGCAAGGATTTCGCCGCGCTTGACCTGGTCGCCGGGCTTGACGCGGGGCCGCTGGTTCAGGCAGGTCTTCTTGTTGAGGCCGACGAACTTGCGCAGGGGGTAGCGGCGGTCGCCCACCGTCACCTGGCTGGCGTCGGCTTCGGTGACCACGCCGGGCCGCTCGGCGCGCACGACCATGCCCGAGTTTTCGGCCACGGAACGCTCCATGCCCGTAATCACGAGCGGGGGCTCGGTGCGCAGCAGCGGCACGGCCTGCTTCTGCATGTTCGAGCCCATCAGCGCGCGGTTGGCGTCGTTGTGCTCAAGGAAGGGGATGAGCGAAGCCGACACGCCTACGAGCTGGCAGGGAGACACGTCCAGGTATTCCAGCATCTTGGGCGAGGTCATGATGTAGTCGCCGTTGCGGCGGGCGATGACTTCCTTGTCCAGGATCGTGCCGTCTTCCTGCATGTGGATGTCGGCGGGGCCGATCCAGCGGTCAATCTCCTGGTCGGCGCGGAGGTACTCGATCTCGCCCGTGATCTTGCCGTTCTTGACCACGCGATAGGGCGTAACGATAAAGCCGTACTGGTCCACGTCGGCGTAGATGCCCAGCGAGGTGATGAGGCCGATGTTGGCGCCTTCCGGGGTCTCGATGGGGCAGATGCGGCCGTAGTGGGAGATGTGGACGTCGCGCACTTCGAAGCCGGCGCGCTTGCGGTTGAGGCCGCCGGGGCCCAGGGCGCTGAGCTTGCGCTCGTGGGTGAGCTGGTGCAGGGGGTTGGTCTGCTCCACCACCTGCGACAGCTCGCTGCGGCCGAAGAAGTAGTCGATGGCCGCGGAGATGGTCTTGGAGTTGACGAGCATCCGGGGCGTGAGCTCGTCGGGCTCCTTGAGGCCCATGCGCTCCTGCACGGTGCGGCGCAGCTTGAGAAAGCCCTTGCGAATCTCTTCGCCGCAGAGCTCGTCAATCGTGCGCAGGCGGCGGTTGCCCAGGTGGTCAATGTCGTCAACGTGGCCTTCGTTGCGGCCCAGGCCCACGAGGTAGCGCACCGCGTTGATGATGTCCAGGGGGTTGAGCGTCATCTGGCTGGCGGGCACGTCCTGGCGGAACTTGTTGTTGAGGCGGAACCGGCCCACGGCGCCGAGACGATAGCGGTCGGCGTCGAAGAAGCGCTCGTTGAAGAGCTCTTCGGCGCGGTCGAGGCTGGGCGGGTTGCCGGGGCGCAGGCGGCTGTAGATGTAGAGCAGGGCCTGCTCATGGGTGGTGGTGGGGTCTTCGGCCAGGGTGTTGAGGATGAGGGAGTCGTCGAGCTTGGTGATGACGCGAAGGCGCTTGCGATCCGTGGCCAGAATGGCGGGAATGGCATCCTCGGTGATCTCGTGGCCGGCGGGAAGGATCATCTCGCCGGTTTCCTTGTTCACAAGGTCCTCGGCCATGACGCGGTGGCGCAGCCGCACGCCGCCGCGGCGCGGCACTTCCAGATACTCGGTGTCGTAAAAGAGGCGGATGATGTCCGCGTTGGTGGAGTACTCGGGCGAGAGCGCGCGCACAAAACAGGTGACCGGGAAGCGGCCGCTCTGGTCCACGCGGATGGAGACCACGTCCTTGCGGTTGACGTCAATCTCGATCCAGCTGCCGCGTTCGGGGATGATGCGGCAGGAGTAGAGACGCTTTTCCGAGCTCTTGGTGTCTTCCTGGAAGTCGACCCCGGGCGAGCGGTGGAGCTGGGCGACAATCACGCGCTCGGCGCCGTTGATGATGAACTCGCCGCCGCCCATCATAATGGGGAAATCGCCGAGGTACACGTCTTCCTGGACCGGATGGTCCTTGATAAGACGAAGGCGGACGCGCAAGGGGCGGCCGTAGGTCAGCTTGAGGCGCAGACAGTCCTCGGGCGAGTAGCGGGGCTTGCCAAGGTCATAGCTGATGTATTCGAGCGAGAGCTTGCCGTCATAGCCCTTGATGGGGAACATCTCGCGGAAGACGGCCTCAAGGCCTTCGTTCTTGCGCTTCTGAGCCGGCACGTCGGCTTGAAGAAAGCGGTCGTAGGAGTTGGTCTGCAAGCGGACGAGATCGGGAACAGGCAACGAGTTCTGGATCCTGCCGAAGTTGCGGATTTCCATGATCCCGCAGGCTCCTTTCCAGGAGGAAAGACTAGCGACACGCGGCGAGGGGCGATCGCGCCGCGGCGATGGCGTGGTCTTCCTCGCGCGAACAGGGGGTGACGGTCAGAGGCGCCAAGGCAAGGCGGCGAAGGCCCCACGGCAAGGCCGCAGGCACGGTGTTTCTCAAAACATCGACAATGGAGGGTGAGCCGCAGAAGGATTGGCGCAACACAACCTCTCCCGTGCCGGATGGCGGTTTCTTGGGCTGCTGTCATGGCGCGAATTCATACTTATATCACAATGCGGACATGGTGTCAAACAATTTCTTGCGGGTTCGAGAGGCGGCACGCCCCCTTCGAGCGCGCCACCTCCGCGCTGACGAAGTCCGGCAAGTGTCGCGGCCGCCATCGGGAATTGGGACCAAGGGGTTGGAGGGCGCGAAGACGAAACCAATGGAAGCGGAGAGGGCAGACAGGGGCGCAGACTTCCTTGCGTGCGCGCAGCCGCAGTCTCCAGTGTGGCCAACTGCGAAGCGCTGGTCCCGGCGCAATCCCAGAATTCTGGACGCGCACGCCACCCACAATCCGCCTGTCAAACCTGTCAAGCTGTCAGAACAACCCACCCCAAAAATACCCTTTGGGGCCATCGTTTACCGCCCTGCCAGGGCGATTATTTCGCAAAACGCATAAAGTTTGTGGGCTTCTCAGTAACCATCGGATTCTCAGACATTTAACTTGATTTTTCCGGGCAAATTTGGTACAATTTAATGAACGTGAGGACTGCGTAGAGTACAAAATGTAGGCGACAAGGCAGACGCAGAGCCACAATAGTTTGGGGGAGGCAGAGGTGACAAGAAGGGCTGAGGATCTCATTAACGATTATCGCAAAGTGGGTTACAGCGACGAACGCATACGCATCATTGCTGGCATGAGGTCTGAACCCATGCGCAGTGAGGTGCTCAAACTGCTCGACCTCTCGCGCAAGAACGCCGAGACTCAAGGCGCGGTTTCGTCTCAGCAAACCATCACTTTCCAGGAAGATGGACCGGGAAAAGGGAAGTCCGCTTCCTCTCAGACCACGGCCGAAAGCGCCGCCGAGGATGCGGCCCTGACCCAGCGCATCGCGCAACTCGAGGCCGAAACCGCGGCCAGGGACCAACAGATCAGCGCCCTGAAAGAAGAAATCATCCGCCGCTCCGCGGAAGCCGCCCAGCTTGAGTCCGAGATGAAGAAGCTCCAAGCCGCTCTGGCCTCCCAGCCCCAGGACGGCGCCAGCGACCGCGTCGCCGCCATGGAAAAGCAACTCGGCGAGCTCCAGGCCCACGTGGCCCAGCTCACCACCGAACGCGACGACCTCGCGCGCGAGCGCGACCTGCTCAAGTCCGAATGCGCCCGCCTCCTGGAGGTCCAGGTCCAGCTCAAGGCCCGGTGTGACGAGACCGAAAACCGGATGGCCGCCATCGAAGAAGCGCGCGCCCACCTTGAAACCGAGTGCTCCGCGCTGCGCCAGGATGGCAAAGCCGCCGCCGAACGCGCCGCCGCCCTCTCCCGCGACCGCGACGAGATGTCCGCCCGCATGGAGAACCTCATCAAGGAGATGGATGGGCTGGCCGCCGAACGCGAAGAACTCGTGGCCAAAGTGCTCCATCTCGAATCGCAGGGCAGCGGCGCCCAAGCCTCCAGCGCCGCCCTGGCCAGCGAAGCCGAACGCCTGCGCCAGGAAGGCGCCACGCTGGCCGAACGCCTCAAGGTCCTCACCGCCGAACGCGACGAACTCGCCGCCAAGCTCCAGGCCCGCGAAGCCGATTACGCGGCTCTCTCCTCCGAGCGCGCCGATCTCGCCGCCCGCATCACCGCCCTGGCCGCCGAACGCGAAGACCTGGCCGCCCAACTCCAGGCCCGCACCGCCGAGTACTACAGCCTCTCCGACGAGCGCCCCGCCTTGGCCCAGCGCGTCCAGGTCCTCACCGCCGAACGCGACGCCCTCGCGTCGAGCCTCGAGGCCAAATCCGCCGAGTGCGAAGCCTTGGCCGCCGAAAAGCCCGTCCTCATGGACCAGCTCAACGCCCTCAAGGCCGAGCGCGACCAGCTCGCCGCCGGCCTCGAAGCCAAGGAGGCCGAGCGCCAGAGCGCCGTGGACCAGCGCGCCAAACTCGCCGCCCAGATGGAGCTCCTGGCTGAAGAGCGCCGCGAGCTCACCGCCCGCCTCGAAGCCAAGACGGCCGAGTGCGACAGCCTCTTGAGCGAGCGGCCCGTGCTGGCCGGCCGTCTCAACGCCCTCGCCGCCGATCGCGAGCAGATCAACGCCCAAGTGCAGGCCAAGGCCGCCCAGATTCAGGAACTCCTGGCCGAGCGCAACGCCATGGCCCAGCAGCTCACCGGCGTCACCGCCGAGCGCGACGAGCTGGCCCGCCAGATCGAGCAGGTCCGCGCCGAACGCCAGGAGCTCGAAACCCTGGCCGCGGCCAGACTGCGCGAGCGCGACCTCATCGCCAGCGAAAAGCAGGCCCTTGTCCAGGAACACGACGCCCGCGCCGCCGAGCTCGCCGCCCAGGTCGGCTCCATGACGAGCGAGTGCGAAGAGCTCTCCAGCCGCGTCCAGGCCCTCGACGCCGAGATCGCCGAGCGCGACCGCCGCATCGAGACCATCGCCGCGGAGCGCAACGCCCTGTCGCAGCGCATCGCCGCCCTCGAGACCCGCGAGCGCGACCTCGAAGCCCGCATCGAAGCCTTCCGCGAACAGCACGAACGCTTGCAGGGCGAGTTCTCCTCCCTGCGCCAGCAGCACGCCTCCGCCGCCGATCTCCTCGCCTCCACGCGCGCCGCGCTCGTCGAAGTCAGCGCCCACCGCGACAGCGCCGAGAAGTTCCGCGCCGAAGCTGAACAGCGCGCCACCGCCCTCGAAGCCGAACTGGCCGAAGTCCAGACCCAGGCCGGCGCGCTCCGCGTCGAGAACGCCACCCGCGCCGAGCAGATCGAGAAGGCCCTGGCCGCCCGCGCCCAGGCCGAAGCCGAAATCGAGAGCCTGCGCGACAAGGCGCGCGCCGCCGCGGCCGCGGCCGAAAAGGCCGAGCTCGACCTGCAAGAGCGCGACCGAACCCTGGCCGAGATGCGCGAGCGGTACCTGCGCGAATCCCAGGAAGTCCGCTTCGCGGCCGAACGGCAGCATCGCGCCTTGGGCCGCCGCCTCACCTTCTTCCGCAACGCCGCGGCCGGACTGGGCGTCGCCTGCGCCGCCTCCCTCGCCGTCCTCGCCATGGCCTGGTTCCCCGCCGCCCCCGGCTCACTGAACGTCTCCGGCGCGGACGCCCAGGCCAAGGCCCCCCGCCCCCACGCCATTGAGATCACCGACGCCGACGTCCCCGAAGTCGCGGCCGCGACCCCCCCCCCCCGCCCCCCGCTCCTCGCCTCGCCGCCGGCCGCCATCAAGGACGAAGCCAAGGCGTCCGCGCCCGGCCCCATGGTCGCCGCGGCAACCGAAACCGCCCCCTCCGGCGCCGTGCCCCTGCTCATCTCCCACACCCCCGGCGCCGCGACGTCCGACGCCGAAGCGCCCAGCGCCAAGACGTCCGCCCCCAAGGCCCTGGCCGACGCCTTCAAGAAAGCCATCGCCTCCAGCAAGACCGCGGACGCCAAGGCGGAGAGCAAGACCGATAACGTCAAGGTCACCCTCCACCGCGTCCAGAAGGGCGAAAGCCTCTACAGCATCTGCCGCAAGCTCGGCCTCAAGGCGCAGCGCGAAGATTTGGCTCGCATCGCCCGCGACAACAGCCTCTCCGATCCGGGCGCCATCCGCCCCGGCATGGTCCTGCGCATCCCGGTCAGCGACCCCAAGAAGCGCACCTGACCCCTTGCGCCCCGCTGTCTCCTCCCACGGGCCAGGTTCGCCACGCGAGCCTGGCCCGAGCTCCTTTCAGAGGGGGGTCTGGGGCTTGGGGCTTGGGTGTGAGGGGCACACCACGCGCTCTCCGGGCCAGACTTCGCCCTTGACGCCAGCTCAGACCGTCAGCCAGCGCCCCAAAGACTGAACGGCGGCACGGCGCGCAGACCGTCCCCAAAGGACGCCACCGCTTCGCCGTCACAAAGGACCACGCCCCCCATAGACGCCTTTGGCGCCGTCGAGACTGCACGGATAATCATCCTCTCCAGCAGTTCCTCTGGTTTTGTCCTTCGTGTCCCTTCGCGCTCTTCGTGGTCAACCCGCCGTCTCCGTCCTTTCACGCTTGTTCGTTTACCACGAAGGACACGAAGAACACGAAGAGGAAAAGAGAAAACGCTTGGCGCAATTCTTGACCTTGGCGCTGTCGAGACTGCACAGCCAATCACCCGGCCCAACTGTTCCTCCAACTCCGTCCTTCGTGTCCCTTCGTGCTCTTCGTGGTCAACCCTCCGTCTCCCGCCTTTCGCGTTTGTCTGCTTTACCACGAAGGACACGAAGAGCACGAAGATCAAAGGCATGAAACGCTTGACGCTGTTCCCGGTCTTTCCGCCGTTGAAGCTGCGCACCCGCCATCCAGTCCGAGACCTCGTCAACTCCGTCCTTCGTGTCCCTTCGCGCTCTTCGTGGTCAACCCGCCGTCTCCGTCCTTTCA
>CAYYEE010000020.1:12109-20557 GCA_964470775.1 uncultured Planctomycetota bacterium
CCGGCCCAACTGTTCCTCCAACTCCGTCCTTCGTGTCCCTTCGTGCTCTTCGTGGCGTGGCCTGCCGTGGCGTCGTCTACGCCACGCCCAGCAGCCGCGCCACATCCCTCAGGTCCCCAGCCTCCACGACATGATGCGCGCCGTTCAGCACGTGGTGATCGCTGGGCCGGAACGCCACGCCCAGACCCGCCACCGCAAACATGGCGGCGTCGGAGCGGCTGTCGCCCACAGCCGCCGTTTCCTCCGGCCGAGCGCCCAGTTCGGCCATCAGCTTCCTCAGCGCTTCGCCCTTCTTCTCATAGGGAACCAGGATGTCGATGCCCCCGGTCAGCCTGCCCTGCCGCGCGTGGTGGCGGTTGGCCAGCACGCGCGCCATGCCGAAGCGCGCGGCCAGCCGCTCGCCCAGGCACGCCAGGCCGTTGCTGATGATGGCCGTGGCCGCGCCGGCCGCCCTCAGACCGGTCAACAGCTCCTCGCAGCCCGGCATCAGCTCCACTTCGTCCGCCGCCTCGAAGAGCATCGCCTCGGGCGCGCCGGCCCACGACTTCACGTCCATGGCCGCGAACTCATCATAGGGCCAGCCGCCGGCGCGGTAGCGCTCCCAGTAGGGCAGCCCGTGCGACTCCCACGTTCCCCACTTGCGGTGCATCACTTCCCACAGCGTGCGCCCCGTGGTCAGCGTGCCGTCCATGTCAAACGCCACCAGCTTCCAGCCCATGCTCAAACCGCCCTTGTCGTTGTCCTTCTCCCCGGTCTCCGCGCCTTCGAGCGAGCGCGTCGTTCGGCGTCGCTGTTTCTCCCTGGGCAGCGCTTCCGCCTCGGCCGGTTCCCGCGCCGCTGGGCCGCGCCATGCCGCGCCCTTGCGGCAGGGGCGATCTCCCCAAAAAGACGCGAACGCCGTCCTACGCGCGATGCGGCGTTTCCACCCGTGGCTCAACCGCCGTTGCCGTCTGTCTCGATTTGAGGCATCATAATCCACCCATTGTCGCGAATACAAACCCCGCCGCGATGAAGGCGGACTCTATCGAGGACCGAACGGATGGACTTGGAGTTCAAGCCCGACTTCGAGCGCGCCCGCGCGCGATGGGACAAGTACTGGCGCGGCGAGAGCTTTGACCGCCCCGTCATCCGCATCGTCTTGCCCAAGCCCGGCGCGCCCCAGGCAAAGAAGCCCGGCAACTACGCCGTGGCGTGGGCGGAGGACCTCGGCCCCATCATCGAGCAGAACCTGGCTTGGGCCGCGGGGCTGGACTGGCTGGGCGACGCCATCCCCGGCGTGCAGATCACCTTTGCGCCCGACCACTTCGCGCTGCTTTTGGGCGCTGACATGACGCCTAGCTCCACGAGAGAGGACGGTTCCGTGGAGACCGTATGGGTCGAACCGTTCCTCACCGACTACGACCAGGAAATCCGGTTCCGGCCCGAGTGCAAGTGGTGGCAGCGAACCGTGGAGAGCATCCGCGCGTTCCGCCAGCGTTGCGATGGCCGCATGCTCGTCTTCTGGACGCAACTGCAGGGCGGGCTGGACGCGCTGTCGGCCATCCGCGGCCCGGAGCGACTGCTCATGGACCTCGTTCTCTGCCCGGATGACGTCAAAGAGGCGCTGCGCCAGCTTGACCAGGCCCTGGCCGGCGCCACGCGCGCCTTGGCCGCCGAGCTGGACACGGCGCGCTTTGGCAGCATGACCCGCCACGGCATGTACTCCACCGGCCTGCTCGACGTGCCCCAGTGCGATTTCTCGGCCATGATCAGCCCGGAGATGTTCCGCGAGTTCGGCCTGCCCTCGCTCCAGCGCCAGTGCGGCCTGCTCGACGCGGCCGAGTATCACCTGGACGGCCCGGACGCCATCAAGCACCTGCCGGCTCTCGCCGAGATCAAGAAGATCAAGACCATCCAGTGGCAGCCGGGCGCGGGCAACGCCGCCGCGCAGGACTGGTCCGCTCTGTACAAGCAGATTGACGAGCTGGGCCTGGGCCAGATGCGGACCGGCTCGCCGCGGCAGATGGCGGACCTGTGGCGCGGGCTGCGCGCCAGGCAGTACCTCTATATCGCCGGCCTGACCGAGGTCGCCACCCGCGCCCAAGCCGAGGCCATTCTCGAACGCTGGCCCGGCTGACGCGCCGGCGAAGCGCGGGCGTCTGCTCTTGAGTCCTCGCCAAAGGGTGGTATACTCCCTCAACAACGGCCGTCCTGTCACAAGCCGCGCCCCTCGTCCAAGGTCCACGCGCCCATGCCTTCGCAGACAGAACTCTTTCTCGACGATCAGATGATCGAGGTGTCCGCGGGCGTCAAACGCCGCCTGCGCCTGCCCAACTACCACCGCCTCAACCCCGTCCTCTGCCCCGAGCTCTGGCACGAAGGCAACCTGGTCTCGCCGCGCGCCGTGCTCTACGATCGGGAAGAGAAGCTCTTCAAGATGTGGTACCTGACCGGTTCGCTGGCGCGCCAGGACCTGCGCGTGGGGGAGCACGAGCTCTACACCGCGTACGCCGTCTCGCCCGACGGTGTGCGCTGGGAGCGGCCGCCGCTCGGGGTCTTCGAGTTCGGCGGACGGCGAGACCACAACGTGGTCTTTTGCAGCGACCGGCCCAACCAGTGCAACCCCGCGGCCGGGCGCAAGGCTTGGATAGACTCCGTCGTCGCCCACCCCCGCCCCAAGGACGAGACGGAGAAGTACGTGGCCCTGTGCTTCGACCAGGGCAAGCGCGGCTGCTACCTGGCCCGCTCGGCCGACGGCCTGCGCTGGGTCCGCGAAAAGGAGCCGTTCTGGCGCACGCCGGTGGACGCGGCCAACTGGGGCGACGACAACATCCACTGCATGATCTACGACGCCGAGATTCGGCGGTGGGTGGTCTACCGCCGTCTCATCCCCCAAGAGAGCGCCCGCTTCTTCGCCGCGCCCGGCGACGAAACCCGCCCCCCCGTGGACCGCTACGTGCGCGTCATCGGCCGCGCCGAAAGCCCTGATCTGGCCACGTGGGAAGGCCACCGGATCATCCTGGCGCCCGATGGCGACGACCCGCCCGACGCCGAGTTCTACGGCCTTAGCTGCTATCGCTACGAAGGCGTGTGCGCAGGCTTCCTGTGGGTCTATCACATGGCGCCGGAGGTGGAGCGGATCGACGCGCAGCTCGTGGCCAGCCGCGACGGCGTTCATTTCACGCGCTGTTGCCGGCGCGAGACTTTCCTGCGAGGCGGACTGCCGGGCGCGTACAACTACGGCCTCACCGTGGCCTATCAACCCCAGCCCATCGTGCTCAACGACATGGTCTATCTGTTTGGGACAGGCGGCAACTACGCCCACACGGGCAAGGACCTGCGCCAGCCCTTCTCGCGCCAGACCGCGTGGCTGGCCACGTTGCCGCGCGACCGGTTCGCCAGCTTCGAGACCGGCGGCCCGCCGCCCTGCCAGCTGGTCACCAAGCCCTTTGTCGTGGCCCAGCCCAACCTGTATCTCAACGCCGCCACGTGGGGCCAGGGCGCCATCCGCGTCGAGGCGCTGGACCGGGATTGGACGCCGCTGGCGGGCTTTACGGACGCGGAAGCCGCGCCCATCCGCGGAGACAGCCTGGCCCACCCTTTGCGCTGGAACCGCCACCCCAACGCCTCGGCGCTCGTGGGCCGCGAAGTCCGCCTCAAGTTCCGCATGGCGGACAGCCGCATCCACGCGCTGATCCAGGACTCGGACGCGCGCAACCCCGCGCCGCCCCCGGACGCCGGACCCGGCGAAGCCCGGGCCGTCCTGCCGGAGAACTGACGCGCTCCGGCCGTTCCCAAGCCCTGGCGGCCCGTTGGTTCCGGGGACACGTCGCGATCCCGCCGTTGGCGGGCTGAGGCGCCATGTCCCCGCCGGCGCGGTGTCTCTTTCAGCGGGCGGCGGGAACCCCATGCCCCAGAACCCCTCCGTTCACACTTCCATGCGATAGAGCAGCGCGTCCGCGGTCCAGTCCGGCTCGCTGCCGCGAGGGCCGCCGGTGAAAAGCCGCGACATGTGCAGGAGCAGATGCCCGGTCTCGCGGTCTTCGCGCGCGCAGAAATTCGACAGCGTCATGTTCTCGTGCTCGCCAGGCTGGCGGTCGTCAATGACACGCAGGGAGTCGCGGATCAGCAGCCCGCTCTCGCGGTCAACTTCGCCGATGTAGAGCGGATAGCGCGGCCGGTTCGCCTGGGCGTTCTCGGCGCTGATGTTCCCGATCCAGAACAGCCGGCCGTCGCGCCAGGGCACGAGCTGCGAGCAAGAGCTGGGCGAAAAGAAAGGCGCGCCGTCATCATAGGTCCACGGCTCGGGCTGGCTCCAGGTCTGGCCGCCGTCGCCGGAGACCGCGCGCCAGCGATAGCTGGGCAGCTCCGGCTTTCTGTGATTGCTGCCGCGCATCACCACCAGCCAGCGGCCGTCCGCCAGCTGGCCCAGCGTCGGCTCAAAGAGTCCGCGCGTCGTGCGGTCCGGGTCGCCCTTGATCCGCTCCGAGCACGTCCAGCGCAGGCCGCCCTCCGGCGTCCACCGGCCCATCAGGATCACCGCGTCCGTGTAGGTCAGGGCGTTGTGAGGATTCCAGTAGTCGCCGTCCGGCCCGGCGGGCGAGCTGTGGAAAGGCACAAGGATCACCCCATCCTCGCGCGTCACGGGCCGGGAGCCGAAGTCGCCGATCATATAGCAGTTTTTGCCCACGTTGACGCCGGGCAGGGGATGGGCCGCGCTGAACTCGGACCCTTCGTGGATCACCTGTCCGGAGAACCTGGTCGTGCGGCCGCCGTCGTGCGAAACGGCGTAGTGAATTTTGAACAGACGCATGCCCTCTTTGGGGTTGTCGGTCGGCAACACGCCCTCGGTCCACAGCGTCAGGAAGCGCCCGGTCCCGGGGTCGGCGTAGCCGCCGCGCGGGTGGCGGCGGCCCGTGCCGTTGGGGTCGTCGAAGCGCGTCGCCACCTCCTGGGCCGGCCCCCACGTGCGGCCGTTGTCGTCGGAGAAGCGGACGTGCGCCACGTCCACCGTGTCGCTGCGCGAAGCCAGTTGATGCAGGCTCATCAGCCGCAGGCCGCTGCGCTCCGCGTAGTACGTGGTCGCGTTCACATACACGTTGGGTCCGGGCGAGGCGATGAAACACTCTTTGGAGAGCAGCTTGAAGTTCATGTCGTCATCCTCAGGGAAGCGTCAGACGGTTGTTGTCTTCGGTGATCTCCGCCACGGCGTTGTCCGGGTCCACGACCGCCCGCTCCGCCCCGGCCGCGGCCGGCAGCTTCAACGTCACGGTTCGCGGGCGCCAGTCCAGCGGCGCGTCGAGCCCGGCCGCCTCGGACCGGCTCAACACCCGGCCTTCGCCATCCACCAGCGCCACGCGGAACCGGCCCGCGGGCTTGGCGCCGATGTTGTGCACGGTCACGCGCCAGGCGTCTCCCTCGCGCGTCAGGTCGTCCTCCGACACGGCCAGGTCCGGCCGGCTCAAAAGATCGTCCAATTTCGCCGCCTGCGTCAGCCGCAGCAGCGTCACCTGGCGCGGCGGCAGCGTCACGCTCAGACGCGACATGCGCGCCAGCTCCACTTCGCAGGTCTGCGGCACGGCGTCGAACTCGCCGTCGTCGTTCGCGTCCGGCCCGATTTCCATCTTATACCGGCCGTGATCCAGCATCCACACCCGCACGCCCCCAGTCCTGGGACTGTCACGCAGGTTCACCATGCAAGCCTTCAACCTGTCGCGGCCCTGATCTAGGACCAACGCCGCGAAACCGCCCCCGCCGAACCCGTCGTAGCTCACGGCGTAAGCAGGCCACAATCGGTTGCGTGCCGTGTAACCGCCCAGCATAGCCTGGCCCAGGAAGTCCGTGGGCAGGAACACGCGGTCATTGATAATCTCCGCTTCCGTCCAGATATATAGAAACCGCTCCAGCCCGCCGCCCAGCGCCGTGGGATTGCCCCACAGGATGTGCTCCAGGCAACGCTCGATCAGCTTGCGGTCCTGATTGGCCGACACGGCCCAGCACGGCCGCATAACCTGGCCGGTCATCATGCGCTGATAGGCCGGCCACCACGGCATCTCGCGCGCCTCGCGCACCTTGGCGGGCAGCAGCCCCTGCTTGCGGCCCCATCGCGCATAGGCCGCTGGCGCCGCATCCGGCCCGGGCAAGCCAACGTATCTCACGTCACCCGTGAACCAGTAGTTGGCGAACGAGATGCCCAGCCCTTCGCCATAGGCGCCCTCGACATAGCCGCCCTGGCTCTGGGCGTAGCGGCGCAGGACCTCTCTTGCGCGCGCGTCGCCGTTGTACCACGCCAGTACCGTATGCGGGTGCAGCATCAGGTCCGCGGCCGGGCTGGCCTTGTCCGCGGGCGCGGCCGGCGGCTGGGTCGCTGTCGCGTGGCCAAACTCCGCCACGCGAAACGCCAGAGCGCCGCCGGGCGCGTCCATCATCCACCCCTGCGCCGTGCGCGCCGAAAGCATCAGCCACTCCACATAGCGCGGATCGCCATGGAAGAGGAGCGGCGCCACGGACATGTGGTTGACGCCTTCCTCATAGGAATGCAGCGGGTCGGTCTTCATCCGGCTGACGCCGTCGCGCAGGTTATGCTCGAGCAGAAGAGCGGCCAGCGCCTTGAAGGTCCAGCGCGCCTTGACGCCGAACCCGTCCGGGTCGAGCATCACCAGCGGCGTCCACCACTGAACGAAATCCGTGTCGTCGCCGAGGAAGCACCCGAACTCGCCGTTCGGCGCCTGGCGGTGGGCGATCCACCACTCGGGGATGGCGATGGTCTTCTGCGCGGCGCGGTCCATGAGTTGCGCCCAGCGCGGCGCGCCGGGGATGGGCGCGATGGCCGGGATGGCGTCGGAGGCGCCGCTCTCGCGGCCGCGCGCCAGCCAGTTGTGATAGGCGCGCACGGCCGGGTGTTCGGGCGCCAGCGCGTGCAGTTGCTCCACGGAGGCGTAAAGCTCCAGGAGCAGGAAGCGCCGCTTCTCCACGTTCCAGTCGCTGCCGTCATACGCCTTGAGCCAGGCGTAGTTCATGGCGGGATAGCGCTCCCACGGCCGGGCCTCGGCCAGCAGCGAAAAGAGCCCTTTGACCAGGTACAGCCTGTAGTCCACGTACTCGGCCAGCGCCTTGGCCGGGTCCTTGGTCATGAGCCGCAGCCGGCTGGAGGCGCCGAGCTCCAGGCCGTCGCGGCTGATCAGCGTGACCCAGAACCGCCGCCCCTCGGCCACGATCTGGTCGGGGAAGTCGAGCAGGCACTCGATGCGTGGATTGGCGCCCATGCGCAGGTCCACGCGCGCGATTTCGCGGCTGCCCTCCAGCGGGTCCTGCGCCGCCACGGTGAAGACGTTTCCCGGCGCGGGCCGGCCCGCGTCCAGCGCCAGCCTCAGCGCGCCCAACGGGAAGCCGCCTTTGAGGGGGGGCGTCAGCAGGTGGACCGCCTCGCCGGGACGCAGCGAGAGCGCTTGTCCCTGGCCTGGAGTCAGCGCGCGCAGCGTCCGGTCCTGCTCGCGGAAGAACCTGCGCCGAAACGTGCTGGGGCGCCGGTCCTCAGGCTTGGCCGGCCACTGCGTGAAGTCGGGCCCCAAATCCGCCGACTCCGCCAGTTGGCCGCCGATGGCGAAATCGAGCGAGCCGGTGTGCGCCTCGGGCAGAGCCGCCGCGCCCACGCGCATGAACGCCGCGTCAGCCAGCAGCTTGCCCTTTTTGAAGAAGCTGACGCGCCGCGCCTTGACCGCCGGCTCGAACGCGTGGCGCGACACGCGGAAGTGGTCGGGCCCGTCCGGCCCGGCGGACTCCGCCACGTCCAGAATGCGCCGGCCCTGGCCCGGCCCTTCCAGCGTGTCCACGTCCACATACACGCTGCCCTCAAAGCCGCCGCGCAGGCTGAGATAGTTGAAGCCGGCGTCGTCGGCCAGCGTCATGTGGACGCCTGGGTTCTTGACGTATTCGTAGGTGGGCAGTTCCCAGTGCCGCGACGTCCAGCCGGGGGAGTCGTACTCCTGCACCCACTGCGAGTAGTTCCACGAGTCCATGCGGCCGTCGGCCGGGTTGATGACGAACGCGCGCACGTTGCGGCAATCGGCCACGCGCACGACTTGGATGGCCAGCTCGCCTTGGCCGGGCAATGCGGGCGCGGCGCCGGGCTGCGCGTGTCCCCACAGGTCGCCCGCGGGCTGGGGCAGCAGGCCCATGGAACGCGGATCGCGGCCAGGACCGGCCCAGGCCGCGCCGCACAGCGCGCCGCACGCAAACGCCCACAGAAGAACACGCCGCCGGATGCGCATGGGAAGCCTGCCTTGCCAAAGGATCCATGATGACCTGCCGCCAGAGCCCCTTTGTCTCCCAGCGCGGAAGACGCTTCCGTTCCGGGGACACGTTGCGATCCCGCCGTTGGCGGGCTGAGGCGCCATGTCCCCGCCACCCACCGCCGCCTAGTGTGGTGTTTCGGAAATGCCCTGCATTTCCGAAACACCGCAGGGCGGG
>CAYYEE010000021.1:0-19649 GCA_964470775.1 uncultured Planctomycetota bacterium
ACTGACGCTGAAGAACGTGGTTGCGCAGCAGGAGCTGGACCGGGCCCAGTCGGCCATGGAGGTCTCGCGCGCGAGCCTGGCCGAGGCCAAGGCGCGGCTGGCGCGGGCGGCCATCAAGGCGCCGGCGGCGGGCACGCTGGACAAGGTGCCTGTGGAAACGGGCGAGTACCTGCAGATCGGGACCATGGTGGCCCAGATCGTGGACATGGAGACGGTGAAGGTGGTGGTGCAGGCGCCGGAGCGCGACGCGCCCTATTTCCACATGGGCGGAGAGGCGGACGTGGTGGCCACGTCGCTGGGCGAGAAGCGGCGCAAGACAGGCAAGGTGACGTATATCAGCAAGCTGGCGGACCAGCAGACACGCACGACGCGCATGGAGATCACCGTGGGCAACGAGGATCAGAGCATGAGAAGCGGGCAACTGGCCACCGTGTCCATCGCGCGGCGGGTGATCAAGAACGCGCTGCTGATTCCGCTGGAGGCGGTGATTCCGCAGGAGACGGGCCATTCGGTGTTTGTGGTGGAAAACGGGAAGGCGCAGAGCCGCATGGTGAAGCTGGGGCTGTTTCGCGGCAACCGCGTCCTGGTGCTCGAAGGCCTGAAAGGCGGCGATCAGCTGATCGTGGAAGGGCACCGGCTGGTGGGGCCTGGGCAGAGCGTCCAGGTGCGGAGCGTGCGCAAGAGCAGCGACGACCCGGCGGCGGGGGCCATGGCCCAGCGGCCCGGCGGGGGCGGCGTGAACTGAGACGGCGACATGGCCGAACCACCGGCCGTTCTTCTGGAACGGGCCGGGGCGGCGTATTCGCGATGGCGGTGGATTTGAGGCGCCCGTTGAAAAACACACTGTGTCCGCGGGGACATGTCGCGGAAGCCCGCCGGCGGCGGAATCGATACGCGTCCCCGGAACAGACACAAGGGCCTCAACGGGCTGTTAGGGCGCTGACATGCTGCTGACAGATGCGTCGGTCAAGAACAGCACCACGGTCTGGGTGCTGATGGTGTTGATCTTGGTGGTGGGCGCGTACAGCTACGTGACGCTTCCGCGCGAGGCGTTCCCGGACGTGCAGATCCCCATCATCCTCATCACCACGCCCTATCGCGGCGTTTCGCCCGAAGACGTGGAAACCTCCATCACGATGAAAATCGAGAAGGAGCTGGCCGGGCTGAAAGGGGTGAAGGAGATCCGGTCGGCGAGCATGGAGGGCATGTCGAGCATTGTCGTCGAGTTCCACCCGGACGTGGTGATTGAGGAAGCCCTGCAGTACGTGCGCGACCGCGTGGACATCGCCAAGGCCGACCTGCCGCAGAGCGAAGACCGCGACGACCCCACGATCAAGGAGATCAACGTCTCCGAAATCCCCATCATGATCGTGAACGTCTCGGGCGAGATTTCGCCCGTGGCGCTGAAGGTGATGACCGACGACCTGGAGGACGCCATCGAGGCGGTGCCGGGGGTGTTGAAGGTGGACACGACCGGCACGCTGGAGCGGGAGATCCGGCTGGAGTTCGACCCGGACCGCATGGCCTCCTACGGCCTGACGATTCCTGAAATCATGCAATTGATTCCGTCGGAGAACGTGAATATCTCGGCCGGCAGCCTGGAGACGCCGGGGACGAAGTTCAACGTGCGCGTGCCCGCGGAGTTCGTGTCGCCGGAGGAAGTGGACCTGCTGCTGCTGACCGTGCGCGACGGCAAGCCGATCTATCTTTCGGACGTGGCCACGGTGCGGGACACGTTCAAGGACCGGGAGTCGTATTCGCGGCTGGACGGGAAGCCCAGCGCCAGCCTGCTGGTGCGCAAGCGCCTGGGCGCGAACATCCTCACCGTGGCCGCGGGCGTGAAGATGATCCTGGACGAGGCGCGCAAGGTGGCGCCGGAGACGGTGAAGTTCGAGATCGTGCGCGATTTCTCCAAGGACATCCGCATGATGGTGAAGGACTTGGAGAACAACATCGTCTCGGGCCTGATCCTGGTGGTGGCGATTCTGCTGATCTTCATGGGCTGGCGCGCCAGTTTCATCGTGGCCCTGGTGATTCCGCTGAGCATGTTGATCAGCTTCGCGCTGTTGCAGGCCATGGGCTACACGCTGAACATGATCGTGCTGTTCAGCCTCATCCTGGCGCTGGGCATGCTGGTGGACAACGCGATCGTGATTGTGGAGAACATCTACCGCCACCGGCAGCTCGGCTGCAACAAGGTCGAAGCGGCGATGAAGGGCACGGCCGAGGTGGCGTGGCCTGTGACGACCTCGACCTTGACGACGCTGGCGGCGTTCGCGCCCATGTTGTGGTGGCCGGGCATCATGGGCGATTTCATGAAGTATCTGCCTATCACGCTGATCGTGACGCTGAGCGCGTCGCTGCTGGTGGCGCTGGTGGTGAACCCCACGGTGTGCGCGACGTTCGGCGGGCGCGTGGTCACGAGCGGGGGCAAGGAGAACAAGTTTCTGGGCGGCTACCGGCGGTTCCTGGAGTTCCTGCTGGGCAGCGCCAGCCACCGTTTCTCTGCGCTGGCGGTGATGCTCTTCCTGCTGGTGGGGCTGGCCATGCTGTTCGGCAAGCGGGGATACGGCATCGAGTTCTTCCCCGAAGAGGACCCGGATCAGGTGATGGTGAACATCCGGTGTCCGCAGGGGGTGAACATCACGCGGACGAACGAGCTGGCGCAGGAGGTGGAGCGGCGGGTGGAGAAGTACCGCGGCCACATGACGCATCTGCTGGCCAACGTGGGCAGCAGCGGGGAGGGGATGATCTTCGGCGGCGGGGCCAGCGGGCCGAACGAGGCGGAAGTGACGATGATGTTCAAGGACTACGAGGACCGCGTCAAACCGTCGGCCGATATCATGAAAGAGGCGCGCGGGCTGGTGGCGGACCTGGCCGGGGCGGAGATCAAGGTGGAGAAGCCGCAGGAAGGCCCGCCCACGGGCGCCGCCGTGACGGTGCGCATCGTGGGCAAGGAGTTCAAGGAACTGGAGAGGCTCAGCGAGGAGGCCAAGGAGCTGATCGCGGATACGCCGGGCCTGGTGAACCTGCGCAGCGACCACGAGGCGGCGCGGCCGGAGCTGGTGTATGTGGTGGACCGCCGGGCGGCGATGCTCAACGGCGTGAACACGGCGACCGTGGGCAACTTTATCAAGACCGCGGTCTTTGGCGCCAAGGTGGGCGTCTATCGGCAGTTCAACGACGAGTATGACATCACGGTGCGCCTGCCCCTGTCGCAGCGGGTGGATATCGAAGACTTGCTGCGGCTGCACGTGCCCAACGCCAGCGGCCGGGCCGTGCCGCTGAGCTCGCTGGGCCGGTTCGAGTACCGCGGCGGCTATGGCACCATCAACCGCGTCAACCAGCGCCGCGTGGTGACGCTGACCGGCGACGCGGAAGGCCGGCTCGGGCCGGAGGTGCTCGCCGACGCGCAGAAACGGCTGGAGAAGCTGAAGCTGGCGCCGGGCTATGAGATTCGCTATGCCGGGCAGAAAGAGGAGCAAGACAAGGCCAGCGCCTTCCTGACCAAGGCGTTCGTCGTGGCGTGTCTGCTCATCGTGCTGATCCTGGTGGCGCAGTTCAACACGCTCACCGTGCCGTTCATCATCATGACCACGGTGATCCTGTCGCTGGTGGGCGTGTTTGGGGGGCTGCTCATCACGCGCCGGCCGTTCGGCATCATCATGACCGGCATCGGCGTCATCAGCCTGGCCGGCGTGGTGGTGAACAACGCCATCGTGCTGCTGGACTACACGCGGCAGTTGCAGGCCAGGGGCATGGACCTGGTGGCGGCCGCGGCGCAGGCGGGCGTGACGCGGTTGCGGCCGGTGTTTCTGACGGCTTCGACCACCGTGATCGGCCTGATCCCCATGGCCACGGGCGTGAGCTTCGACTTCCACGACATGACGTGGACGACGCGGAGCCAATCGAGCCAGTGGTGGGCGGGCATGGCCATCGCGGTGATCTACGGGCTGAGCTTCGCCACGGTGCTGACGCTCGTGGTCGTGCCCACGCTGTACGTGTCGCTCTACCGGCTCGCGGAACGGCTGGGCTTCAAGAGCGGCGTGCGCGGCATGGGCGGCGAGGCCAGCGATGCGCCGGCGGCGCAGGGGGGCGGAGGGAACGGAATCGCTGTTCGCGGAACAGAGGTTGCGCCGTAACGCCTCCATTGCGGCCGTAGAAGAAGCCGCGAACGTCTTGCCCCATGCCGGGCAGGAGGAACCCTCCAACGCCAGCCCAGCGCCGTCATCGCGCGCCCGGACGCGAAGCGGACGGCCGCGGCGGTCTTGCGGCAAGGGCGGGCCGCGACAGCGAGATTGCTTCAGCCGCCAACGCGCGGCTTGGCAGTGACCACGAGGGGGCCACCCGTCACGAAGAAGCCCTGAAGGCCCGTTGAAAAAGACACTGCGTCGGCGGGGACATGGCGCCTCAGCCCGCCAACGGCGGGATCGCAACGCTTCCCCGGAACAGACGCGACATTTTCAACAGTATGCTGAAGGAATTGAGCCGCCCAAAGCCCTCCCCTTCGTGCGGCGCCATGTCTCGCATTTCGAGCCGGCCCCCCAAGTGAGGAACAGGGCATTCCGTGAACGGTCGCGGAACGCGCAACCGATTTCTCCCGCGGATTCTGGGGCATGGCGTTGACGCGCCGCCGCCTTGACCCTGGCGCGGGGGGGGCGTAGGTTAGTGCGGGTGTGCTTGGGAGCAGGTTTCCGGCGTTCGCAAGGGGAGGGCTTGGATGGTTGCTCCGAGGACGGATGACCCGATGATCGAAACGGCCTGGCGGCGGGGGCTGGAGGCGCTGAAGCCTTCGCAGGCGCAGTTGGAGCACGGGCTGGAGCTGCACGGGCGCGTGCTGGCGTGCGACAACTTCGGCTTTCTGCCGCAGGTCTTCACGCCCGAGGTGGAGCGTCTGTTCAAGGAGTTGCGGGATGGGGCCGTGGGGGCGGAGGCGCTGCGCTGGCGGACGAACATGCTGCGCGAGCGGGCGGCCACGCGCGACGAGGCCGCGGCGCGGGTGTTTGCGCGGGCGGTGCGGGCGACAGGGCTGAAGTGCATGGTGCAGACCGTGGCGGAGGGCAAATCGCGGGAAGAGGATATCAAGCGCATGGCGTGCTCGCGGCAGAATTGCCGGGTGTTCCGCGATATCTTGGCGCAGGCGGGTTCGGCGGATGAGATTCGGGAGATTGCGGCGTCCGGGCGGATGGCCGTGGTGTGGAGCGTCAACGGGCCGCCCATCGTGGGCAAGCTGCAAGACCGCGACGAGGAGTTGAGCTGGGTGCAGACCTGGTACAACCTGGGCGTGCGGTTGATGCACCTGACGTACAACCGGCGCAACTTCATCGGCGACGGCTGCGCCGAGCGGGCCAACGGGGGGCTGAGCGAGTTGGGGCGGGACTTGGTGGACGAGATGAACCGGGTGGGGATCATCGTGGACACGCCGCACAGCGGCCGGCAGACCACGCTGGACGCGGCGCGGTGTTCGAAGAAGCCGGTGATGGCGAGCCACACCGGGGCGCGGGCGTTGTTCGACCACATGCGCTGCAAGAGCGACGAGGAGATCAAGGCCATCGCGGACACGGACGGGCTGGTGGGCGTCTACGTGCTGCCCAACATGCTGGGGCCGGGCGCGACGATCAACACCATGCTCGATCACGTGCAGCACATCGCCAAAGTGGCTGGCGCGGACCACGTGGCCATCGGCACGGACACGACCTATTCGTCGGGCTGGCCCGAGGGGTTGACGGGCTACGCCAACGCGCGGTTCAGCCCGCAGTGGTGGGGGGGATGGAACGCGGAAAACCACCCCCTGCCGCCCAGCGACGAGGCATCGGCGGGGAGTCTGGCTTGGACGAACTGGCCGCTGTACACAGTGGGGCTGGTGTGCCGGGGCTTTTCGGACAGGGAGATCGAGGCGATTCTGGGGGGGAACTTCCTGCGGGTGTTGGAGGCGAACCGTCCGGCCGAGGAAGTGCGGCGGCCGGGAATCGGGGGTTGAGGCCGCCTGAACAGGCGGGGAGCGATTTCATGGGCGTGTCGTTTCGCACGCTGTTGAGCGGCAGCAGCGGCAACGCGGCGCTGCTGGACGACGGCGAGACGCAGTTGCTGCTGGACTGCGGGGCGCGGTCGCAGCGGTTGTGCCGGGCCATGCTGGACGCGTGGGCGCCGGCGCCTTCGGCGGCGGTGGTGTCGCATCTGCACTCGGACCACATCAACTACGCGAGCCTGCGCACGTTGCGCGACCGCGGGACGCCGGTCTATGTGCACGAGTCGCTGCGGCAGGAACTGGCGGAGAGGCATTTCCGCGGCGCTTGCTTCCGCAATCTGCGCGTGATGACCTATGGGGACAGGGCGTTCCGGGTGGGGGCGTTTGAAGTGAGGGCGCTGCGGTTGAGGCATGCGCCGGGCTATATGACGCACGGATTCGCGGTGGCGCACCAAAACGGCGGGGCGCCCAAACGCCTCGTGGCGCTGACAGACCTGATGGACGTGCGCGGTCTGGCGGAAGAGGTGGCGGCCGCGGACGTGGTGTATCTGGAGGCCAACCACGACGCCGCGCTGTTGCGCCGGCGCCCCAACCCCAACTCGTGGTTCCACCTGGAAAACAGCCGCACCGGCGCGCTGCTCTGCGAGGCGCTGGCGCGGCGGGACCGGCCCCCCGGCGCGGTGGTGCTGGGCCACTTGAGCGAAGAGCGGAACACGCGCGACCTGGCGCTGGGGACGATTGGGGGCATGTTGCGGCGGGCGGGGCTTGGCGGGGTGAAGCTGTCCGTGGCGCCGAGGTTCGAGCCCTCGGAGGCGTTCCCGCTGGAGTAGCGGGACAAGTCCGCCGCAAGGACAAAAAGGAGGCGAGGATCGCGAAACTGTCCGAAGCAGGGGGCTTTCCCTATCCCTGACCGGACGAACTTCGCGGTCCTCGCCATTGCGACCCCTGCGTCGTCGCCGCCAACCTCTTGGGTTCGGCTTTGACTGACGAGGGCCTCAGGTAATGGCCATCGGAACTTCCCGATGCTGAGGGGAGAACATCGGGGCGGGCCTTTTTGTTCCGATGGCCTATGCGTTTGGCCTTTTGGAACGGCCATGACTTCAGTTGCGTCTCGTTTGCGACGCTCTACCCCATAGCATGGCGCGTGCCAGAAGGAGCTACGTGCGCGCCAGAAACTTAACTTCATATTGCCGTTTGGGTTATGGTTTTGTCGCAGCAGGCGCCCATCCTCGCCGGCGCCTAGGCTGCTCTTGCGGTCTGGAATTGTGTCCAGCAGACTGGACGGGTGTGGGACCTGGACTTCGGCAGGTCTGAATGGTAAGGGTTGTTTGGCTATAGGGTTTTCTCTTATGCGGATGTCGTGGGAGGCGGTCAGATGGGCGCGTCGCGCCACTGGAATGGCGCATGCCTTACCACACTCCCGCTGTCGGCGCTTCCGCCAGGGCTGTGGTGCGAGCGGCAAGACCGACCGAGTGGCGCCAGTGTGGCCACAACCTGGGCGCCACAGCCTCGCGCGTTGGGGCCGAAGACGGCTGGCGGGCTGGGTCTTTCGAACGGGAGTTTTACTTGACTCCGATCTGTCGGAAGTGCTATAAAATAGTCTAGTTTGCCCGGCCGAGATGGATCTCCCGGCAAGGTGTCGTCGCACAACGCAAGGGGCAGGACGAGGAGACGGACCGTGAGAGAGGCCAGAGACAGTATCAAGTGGTTGTGTGTGGTTCTGGCGGCATGCGTACTAACGGGAGCGTGGGCTGGGCTTGCGGCCGCGGCGGACATTGCCTTCTTGGCTCAAATCGTCAAGCTGGAAGGCGACGTCAGCGTGCAGCGCGGGGCGGCCATGACCCTGAGACCCCGGGTTGGCCCGGCCGGGGTTCTGCAGGGCGAACTCATGTCCGGCGACCGGATCCGCTCGGGCCCTGAGAGCTCGGCCAGCGTTCTGTTTGGCGACGGCACAAGCCTTGTGCTGAATCAGGGCACGGTGGTGTCGGTCTTCCAGACGCAAGCCACTTCGCCCGGCGCGCCGGCGACGCGCAGGATCAAGCTGCACCTTGGGAAGCTCGACTGGGAGGTGGCCAAGAACTCAGCCGTGGCCACGCAGTTCGATCTGCCCTACGGCCTGGCGTCGGTAAAGGGAACGTCGGGGAGCTTTGACGTGACCGTGGACGCGGTATCGGGCAACTTGCAGGTGGAGATGTCGCTCTCCGGCGGCGCGATCACGTTCGAAGCCAAGGTGAATGGACTGAGCTACGCCGGCGGCGATCTGGCCGCGGGCCAGACGTTGACGATTCGCTCGTGGCCGGGCGGCGTGGTGTTCTCCACGCGGCAGGACTCTCCGCCCGTGACGTTTGTGCTGGAGAACGGCACGACCGTCACCGTGGGCAGCGGCAACGCGGCGGTGATCACGATTCAGCCGGACGGGAGGATCAACATTACGGCGCTGACGGGCTCGGTTGAGGTCCAGGAGCCAGGCAAGGCTCCTCAAACACTGAACGAAGGCGAGCAGGCCAGCACGGACGCGCCGCCGGGAGCCGGCCCAGAGGGGGGCGCGGCTGGCGGCGAAGCTCCGCCGATCGTTATCAAGAACCCCGCCAGTCCGGCCATTTGACCCGTTTCAAGACCGTGGGGGACTTGAGGCGGCGCCGGACTGTCATGCGGCGTTCCACGGAGGCTGAGGCAAATGCGCAACCGCAACAAGGGGGCGGCGTCCGCGCCCCGACGTCTTCTGATCAGCGCCTTCTTGTGCGCGCTGACGGCCGCGCCGGCGTTGGGCCAGGACGACGCGCCGGCCGTGGATGAAGGGGGCGCCCAGCCCGCCGCCACGGCCGCCGCGCAAAAGGCGGCGGAGGAAGAGCCAGTCTTTTCGCCGTTGCCGCAGTCGGAGCAGCCGGTCTACTACCGCACCGAGCTCTCGCGCGCGCAATCGGGCACGACGTCCGCGCTGGGCGACGTGATGTCGTCGCGGCGGCTGCAAGCGGCGCTGGGCGCGGCGGGCTATGTGCCGCGGGACACCATGGTCTTTGAGGACCTGCGGCCGCCCCGCGGCCTGGGGTTCCGCGCCGGGCCTGTGTCGTTCTATCCCAGCCTCAGCGCCGGCGAGACCTGGACCAGCAACCTCTACTTGACCAAGAACGACGCCAAGAGCAGCTTCATGACGCGGGCCGGCTTTGGACTCTCGATGCTGGCGCCTTTGTCGCGCAGCGCGGATCATCAGTTGCTCGTGGACTACGCCCTTTCCGGCAGCAAGAGCTCCGGCTCGACCAGCTACGACACCATCAACCAGGGCGTGAACGCCACCGTGGCGCTCAGTTTTCCGGACGACCTCAAGGTGCGAGCCAGCGCCGGAGCGACCTACGCCAAGACTCCCGGCGATACCGAAGACGACCGCGGCCAGCCCTTCGCGCTGGGGGCGTTGAACGCCAGCGTCCACAAGGGCCTTGGCGACCTCTACGCGGTGGAGGCGTCCTATTCGCGGACCCTGCAGGACATGCTGCAAGACGAAGACGACGCGGACACGTTCACCTCGGACACGCTGTCCTTCAGCCTGTTACGGGCGTTGAGCCCCAAGACCTCGCTGGTGGGCAACTACAAGGTGGCGTGGACGCGCTACAAGGTGGGCGACCGCGACAACACCGATCAGAACGTGGGCGTAGGGTTGCGCTGGAGCCCGCGGGCCAAATGGTCGGGCGGGTTCCTCATCGGGTATGAATGGCGCGACTACGATAAGGGCTCCGGCGATACCAGCAATCTGAGCTTTTCCGGGGACGTCGGATACGAGATCTCGCCCAAGGCCCGGACCGCGGTGAGGTTCTTCCGCGGGTCGCAGGAGACGAGCGATTACTTCGACAACCTGCCCTATGGCAACAGCTACGTCACCACAGGCGTGACGGGCTCCCTGGACTGGCTGTTGGCGTCGGACCTGCAAGTGTCCACGCAGCTCTCGTATGTGAACGACGCGTACACGACGCCCGCGCCTTTCGCGCCGTTCTCCAAACGCAACGACGACCTGTACGGCTTGGGCGTTTCCGTGACGCACACGCTGCCGCGGAACGTCAGCGTGGGTCTGGATTTCCAGACCTCCTACAAGGAAAGCAACATCTCGGAACAGGGCTGGAACAACAGCTACGGCGTTGATGGGCGGGTCGGATGGAGCAACGCGTCGGGGCAGTTGAGCGTGAGCCTCACGACCGGGTATCAGCAGCGGAACTACGACGGCCCGGAGCGGTACGTGGAGTGGCATGCGGGGTTGAGCGCTCGGTACGCGTTCTAGCCCGAGGCGCGAGCGCGGCTGGAACGCTCGGAACAGCAGGGACGGCTTGGCCGAGGCGCATGCGCCGGGAGAAGGCAACAGGATGAGAGCCAGTTTTTCTGCGCGCGTGTTGCGCCTGGCGGCCGCCTTGACGCTGTGCGCGGCGGCGGCCGCGCTGGCGGCGGGGGGCGAGCACGTCATCGGCCCCCGGGACGTGATCGACATCGCCGTCAGAGGCTGCGACAAGCTCTGCGTCGCGGTCACGGTGGGCGACGACGGGGCGTTTTTGTACCCCATGCTGGGGCGCGTGGAGGCGGCGGGCAAGACGCTGAGCGCCTTGCGCGAGACGCTGCGGACGCGGCTGGCCGACGGGTATGTGCGCGACCCCAACGTGGAGGTCACGCTCAAGGCCGTGGCGCCGCGCGAGGTGATTGTCCTGGGCGAGGCGAACAACACGGGCGTGGTCGCCATCCGCCAGGGCATGTCGTTGATCGAGTTGTTCGCGCGCGTGGGGGGCGCGACGCCGAACTCGAACGGCGAGATCGTCATCAAGCGGCGCAAGGGGTCTCCCCGCGGGTCCGAGCCGGTGTCCATCCGCGCCAGCCTGGGCTCGCTGCTGAGCGGCGGCGCGGACGCGGACCTGGCGCTGGAAGACGGGGATATCGTCCTCTTCGGCAGCAAGGCGCCCGTGGGCGAGGGCAAGGTCTACGTGCTGGGCGAAGTGCGGCGGCCCGGGGTCATCAACGTCAGCGCCAAGGGCATGGACCTCTATGAGCTGGTGATGGTCTGCGGCGGCGTGACGGCCGACGCCTCGGGCAAGATCGTCGTGCGCCGCGGCGAGACAAGCCCGGGCCGGACCCAGCCCGCCAAGCCCGGCGCCGGCCAGAGCGCGGCCGAGGAGACGGCGGACGCCGCGGTGGAAACGTACTGGCTGCGGGACCTCATGATGGGCAAGGCGCGCGACGCGCGGGTGTATGACCGCGACAGCGTCTTTTTCCCCAAGGCCGACGAACAGGCGTATTACATCCTGGGCCAGGTGCAGCGGACGGGACGCTTCCCCTACATCGAGGGCATTACCGTCTTCGAGGCGGTGGCCATCGCGGGCGGCTACACGCGCATCGCCAACCCCAAGGGCGCGGTGATCACGCGGCGCGTGGACGGCGTGCTCAAGGAGCTGCCTGTGACGGAGAACACGAAGCTGGCGCCCGGCGACTTCCTGCGCGTGCCCGAATCGTGGTGGTGATCGAGATATGAGCGACATTGCGCCGCGGACGGCGGGCGTGGCCGCGTCTCCGCTGGTGGGAGTCGCGGCGGCGGTTCCCCCCGCGCGGCCCGGCCCTGATCCGGAAGAACAAAGGTCCAGCCTCGCGGACTACGTCTGGATCGTGTACAAGCGGCTGTGGACGCTGCCCGTCATGATGGCGCTGTGCGTCATGGGGGCGCTGATCCAGGCGGGGATGAAGCCCAGGGTCTACTCGGCCACGGCCCGCATCCGCATCTCCTCCAATCTGCGCGTAGCCGAGAGCGTGGGCGTGGGGCATTTTCTCGACAACCTCGACCCTGGCTTCGCCACGGAGATCGAGCTGATCCGCGGCCGTCCCGTGGCCGCCCGCGCCGTGGACAAGCTCAAGCTGGCCTATCGCGACGGCGGCCAGGCCGCGGCCCCCGCGGACGCCGCCCCGGCGCGGCCGCCGTCGCCGGCGGCGAGGGAAGTGGAGCAGCGCCGCGAGGAACTGATCGAGAGGATCCTGGGCGGGCTGTCGGTGACGCGCGTGGGCGCCAGCAGCCTTGTCGACATCACCTTCACCGACCAGGACCCGGAAATGGCGAAAGACATCGCCAACGCCGTGGCCTCGACCGCCGAGGAGATGGAGACCGAGCGCGTCAACCGCGCGGCGATCGCGTTCATGGATTATCTCAAGAAACAGCAGACCATCTTCCACGAAAACCTGGTGCAGAACGAGAAACGCATCCAGGCGCTCGAGAACGAGCTGAACATCATCTCTCTGCGCGATGACGCCTCGGTGAAGGCGCTGGACCTGCTGGCCAGCCGGTTGGCCAGCTTGGGCGAGGAGCTGGTGGCGGCCAGCACCGAGCGCGTCAAGCTGGGCGTCCGGCGGCGGCAGATGGAGCAGATGCTCAAAGACGGGCAATCCGTGGAGTTCCTTCCCGAAGTGATCGACAGCAAGGTGATGCAAGGCCTGCTGGAGCAGAAGAACTCCGTGGAGCGCAGCCTGGCCGGCCTGTCGCGGGTGGCGGGCCCCAAGAACCCGGACCTGCTGGACATGCAGGCCAAACTGGCGGCGCTGAACCAGGACATCGCGCGCGAGGCGCAGCGCGCGTTCGACGCCCTCAAGGCGCGCCATGAAGCGGTCCAGGCCCGCGAGGCCCTGCTGCAGGAGGAACTGGCCAAGCTGAAGGTGGAAGTGGCGCGGGTGAACGACCGCAACCGCGAGCGCGAAAGCCTGCGCCGCGAGGCGCAGATGAACGCGCAGTGGTACAACCTCTTCCTCATGAAGGCCAAGGAGACCGGCATCGCCGGCGATATCCAGGGCAGCCGGATCGAGGTGGTGCAGCGGGCGCTGACGCCCAGCCAGCCTTCGCTGTCCGGCCGCTACCGCGCCATTCGCGCCGGGCTGGCGCTTGGCCTGGGCTTGGGCGTCGCGCTGGCGCTGGCGCTCGACTACATGGACCGCCGCGTCAAAGGCGTGGACGACATCGAGCGCCTGTTGGGCACGCCCGTGCTGGCGGCCGTCAACCGCTTCCCAGGCAAGATCGGCAAGGACGGCGCGGCCAAGGTGGTCGTGGCGCAGGCGCCCAAATCAGCCGTGGCCGAAACGTTCCGCACGCTGCGCATGCGCCTGAGCGTAAGCGGGCGCATGGACCGCGTGGTCCTGGTCACCAGCGCTGGCCCCTCGGAGGGCAAGACCACCATTTCCTCCAACCTGGCCGCGGCCATGGCCGAGACCGGCAAGCGCGTGTTGCTGATCGACGCGGACATCCGCAAGCCGTCGGTGTCCAAGGGATTCGGCTTGCCCGCGGGCAAGGGCGACCTGGTGGCGTGTCTGCAGGGCGGCGTCACGCTGGCGCAGGCGGCGCAGCCTTCGGGGCTGCCCAACCTGTCCATTCTGCCCACGGCGGAGCCGGTGACGGCGGCGCGGGTATCCCAGGTCATGGACGCGGGCCGTTGGCGCGCGCTGCTGGACGAGGCGCTGTCGCGCTATGACATCGTGGTGGTGGACTCGTCGCCCGTGGGCACGGTGAGCGAGCCCCTTCTGCTGGCCACGCTGGCGCGCAGCGTGCTGCTGGTGGTGCGGGCCGGGCACGCGGCGCGCGGCATGGTGCAGCGCGCGCTGGAACACCTGCGCGAAGCGGGCGCGGACGTGGTGGGCAGCGTGGTCAATTTCGCGGACATGGACCGCCGGGGCGGTTACGGCTACTATTACTATCGCCGTCACTACGGTTATCATTCCGGCTATGGATACGGCTATGGGTACGGCGCTGGGTCGGACAAGATGTCCGCGGAAGGATAGCGCGTCCCCCGGGGCGGCGTGGGGCGTGGCCAGGCGCGCGGCGGGGGCGCGCCACGATTGAGCGGGCCGCCACGACATCCCAGGTCGTTGCGGCCTGTCGCGCAGGCCGCCACGGTCTTCGCTCTTGCGGCCAGTCCTTTCGCCATGGGCGCGGTCCATCCCTGGCCTCGGGCGGCGCTCATCGCATGGGTGTCGCTGGTTGGCGCGGGCTGGCTGGCCGGGATTGGCCGGCGCCAGGCGCCGGTCTCCGCGGCAGGCGGACCCGGCCGGAGCGGGTCTTCGAGCGTGTGGTCATCGCTGTTTTCGCCGCCAGCGCTTGTTGTGACGGCGTGCTGGCTGTGCGCGGCGTTATGGGGCGCCGCGCAGGCGGTTCCTCTGCCGCCCGCGGCCGCCAAGGCTCTGGCGCGGCCGGGGCAGACGGCGCGCGACAGCGTGCAGGAGGCGCTGGCCCAAGCCGGGACGCAAGGGGCGCTGGACGCGGGCGCGCCGGCGCCGGGGGCGTGGCGGCCCGTGTCCGTCCAGCCGGGCGCCACGCAACGGGCCGCGGTCATGCTGGCGGTCTATGGCGTCTTCTTTCTGTCCCTGCTGGCCGGGTTCCGTTCGCGGCGCGAGATGATCGTTCTGAGTCTGGCCATTGCGGGGACCAGTCTGTTGCTGGCGCTGCAAGGGACCCTTCAGCATCTGCTTTCGCCGTCCAGGATCTACGGCTTTTTCACCTCGCGCTACGGCGGAATCCACTTCGGACCCTTCGTAAGCAAGAACCACTTCGGCGGCTATCTGGCCATGGGCGGGCCGGTGGCGCTGGGCCTGGCGTTGTGCGCCAGGGAGTGGGTCTATCGGCTGTGGCGGCCCGGAACGGGCGGCGGCGGCGAGGTGGCGGGGCGGCGGGCGCTGATATGGACCAGCGTGGCCGCGCCGGCGGCGATCCTGGCGGCCACGGCCCTGAGCGGGTCGCGGGGAGCGATGCTGTCGCTGGCCGTGTCGCTGGGCTTCATCGTGGCGATGATGCTGGCGACGGCCTGGCAAGACCGGGGCTGGCGGCTGCGCGCGGCCGGCGCCATGGTCCTGGCGCTGGTTCTGCTGTCGGCGTGGCACGCCACGCGCATCGTGGACCCGCTGACCGGACAGATGCGCGCCGCGTCGGAAGACCTGCGCGCGCGCGCGGGGCTTTGGGCGCGGTTCGCGCGCATGGCGGCCGACTTCCTGCCCGGCGGCGCGGGACTGGGCGCGTTCGAGTCGGTGTCGCCGGCCTACGCGCCGTTCCGCGTCTACGCCATGGGCGGGGGCGCGCCCGCGGTGACATGGTACCGCAACGCCGAGAACGATTACGTGGAGACGCTGGCGGAGATGGGGCCGCTGGGGCTCGGCGCCATGTTGGGCGTCATCGCGGCCGTCACGTGGGCCTTTGCGCGGGGGCGGCGCCGCGGGCGCGCTCAAGTGCGCCGCGTTCTGCTCCTCGGCGCCTTTGGCGGCTTTCTGTCCATCACACTGCACAGCTTCAGCGACTTCAACCTCCGCATTCCCTCGAACGGGCTTCTGGCCGCGGCGCTGGCGGCGCTGTGTCTGAACCTGTCGGCCTCGATCGCGCGCGACACGCTTCCCGCGAGCAAGGCCCGCAGCCACGAAAGCCAGATGCGGCGCGACCAATGGCGGCGGCGCTGGCGCGTGGCGCGGAGGGCGCTGAGGACCGTGGCGGCCTTGCGGGGGTTCCGCGCGGCGGCGGCCGCGGGTTTGGCGGCGCTCGTGTGGGTGGGCGTGAAGCGCGAGATGTCGCAGGCTTTGCGCTTCCGCGCCATGGACGCGAAGCCGGCCGAGGCGGAGAGGTTGCTGCGCCGCGCGGCCGGGCTGGCGTGGTGGGACGGCGACATCTGGTCCGAACTGGGCCAGGCGCAGCGCGCGGCCCTCCGCGGCGAAACGGGCCTGGAGGCGCAGGGGCGCGCGGCGTGGCTGGCGCCCATGGATGGGCTGGCGCGCTTCCGCCTGGGCGAGGCGCTGATGGCCTCGGCCAAGGCGGACGCGCCGCGGCGCGCCGCGCTGGCGCGGCTGGCCGCGGGGCAGTTCGGCGAGGCGGCGCGGCTCTCAGGGCCGCACTTCTACATCCTGCGCGCCGAGGCCCAGGCGCAGTTGGCGGCCGGTTTGCGGCCCGAGGCGCTGGCTACGCTCGGCAGAGCGGTCCGCGACTACCCGGACCAGTGGGACAGCGTGCTGGCGCTGTTGGGGACCGGCGCCGAGGGTCTGAGGGCTTTCCGGGGGCTGTTCAGCGACACGGGCGCCGACCATCTGGCCCTGGGCGAGTTCTTTCTCGGCCGGCGCATGATTCTGCTGGCGCGCGACGAGTTCCTGCGCGCGTGTGAGACGCTGCCCGAGGACCGGCCGGCCTTGCGGGCGCGGTGCGCGGAGCGGCTGGCCGAAGCGGGCGCGCCCGCGGCCGCGCTTGCGGCGCTGGGGCGGTGGATTGACCGCCAGCCCCGGGCGCTGGCCTTCTATCGCGCGCGGGCGGCCATTCGCGAGCGCCTGGGCCAGTGGGCCGAAGCCGCCCAGGACCTGCAACACGCCGCGCGGCAGGACCCTGATTCGATAGCAGACCGGCTGTCTTTGGCGAGGTGCTACGAACGTCTGGAGGAACCGGGCCTGGCCGAGGCGGTGTTGCAGGCGGCGCTGAAGGTAAACCCGGCGGCGCCTGGGCCGCAACTGGCGCTGGCCAGGTTCTACGCGCGGCAGAAGCGGCTGGCGTCGGCCATGGCCGCGTACTCGGCCCTCCTGGACGCCTACCCGGATCACATGGAGGCGCTCGTGGAACTGGGCGACCTGTACATGGCCTCCGGCCAGCCCAATCGGGCGCTGGAGTTGTTCCGCCGGGCGCAGCGCGCGGCCGGGGCAAGGGCGGGACTGGACGAGCGCCTGGCCAAGGCGCAGCGGGGCGTGGAGGCCATGACGCGAATATACGACGCGCCGCCTGAAAAGTAGGAGCCTGGGCAGGCGGCGGGGCTACTCGAACAGCGCGTCCACATAGCTGCCGGCGTCGAAGACGGCGATGTCCTCCGCTTTCTCGCCGAGGCCGATGAACTTGATGGGCAGGTCAATCTGGTCGCGCATGCCCAGAACGGCGCCGCCTTTGGCCGTGCCGTCGAGCTTGGCCACGAAGAGTCCGGTGACCTGGATGGCTTCGCGGAACACGACGGCCTGGCTGATGGCGTTCTGGCCGGTGGTGGCGTCGAGGACAAGCAGGACTTCGTGGGGGGCGCCGGGGATGCGGCCGGTGATGACGCGGTGGATCTTGCCGAGCTCGCGCATGAGGTGGTCTTTGGTCTGCAAGCGGCCGGCCGTGTCCACGATGAGGACGTCCACGTTGCGCGCCTTGGCGGCTTCGCAAGCGTCATAGGCCACGGCCGCCGGGTCGCCGCCTTGCTGGTGCTTGACGATGTCCACGCCCACGCGGCCGGCCCAGATGGCGAGCTGCTCCACGGCGGCGGCGCGATAGGTGTCGGCCGCGGCCAGCAGCACGCTCTTCTTTTGGTCCTTGAACCATTTGGCGAGCTTGGCGATGGAGGTGGTCTTGCCCACCCCGTTGACGCCGGCGACCATGATGACCGTGGGGCCGGCGGGGGCCATGCGGACCGAGGTGTCCCACACGGAGAGGGACTTCTTGAGGTGGTCTTTGAGGAAGGCGAAAAGGCCCTCGGGGTCGTCGAATCGGCGCTCCTTGAAGGCCGCCTGGGCTTCTTCGGTGAGGCGCTGGGCCGCGCGGGGGCCGATGTCCGCGGCCAGCAGCGCGTCGCTCAGCTCCTCGATCTGCGAGGCTTCGAGCTTGCGGCCAAAGGTGAAGATGCCGCGGATGGTCTGCGAGAACTTGTCGTGGGTCTTGGCCAGGCCTTGGCGCAGGCGCGCGAAGAAGCCCAGCTTCTTCGGTTTTTCTTCGCTCATGTCATGTCTCCTTGGCGGCGCGGCGCAAGGCCGCGGCGCGCAGGGCTTCGAGTTCCTCGTCGCTGATGCGGGCCACGCCCATGAGGCCTTGTCCGTGGCCGTGGCAGTCCGTGCCGCCGGAGGGCAGCAGGCCGTGGTTGGCGCACAGGGCGCGGTACCGCTCCTCCACATTGCCCGGATGGCAGGGGTGCCGGACCTCGATGGCGTCGAGGCCGGCCTCGACCATCTCCGGGATGAGGCGGTCTTCGTTGGTGAGCTGCGGGTGGGCGTAGACGGCCACGCCGCCGGCTTGGTGAATGACCTCGATGGCTTGCTGGAAGGTGGGGTAGGACCGGGGCACGTGGGCGGGCATGCCGTTGGCGAGATAGCGCTGAAAGGCGGCGCGCAGGCTGGGCGCGCCGCCGGATTCGACCAGCGCGCGGGCCACGTGGGCGCGGCCGGGCGCGGCGGGCGCGGCGGATTCGAAGAGCTGGCTGGCGCTCACGTGCTTGCCCAGCCGGCCGAGACGGCGCACGGATTCGAGGGTTCGGCCCTTGCGCTCTTCCAGGATGCGCGCCACGGCGGTTCGCAGGGCTGGGTTCTCGACGTCCACGAACAGGCCGACGATGTGGATTTCGTTGAACCCGTGGGGCGAGCCGAACTCGACGCCGGCCACGACCTCGAGGCCCGTGCCCTCGGCGGCCTGGCGGCAAGGGGTGACGCCGGCCACGGTGTCGTGGTCGGTGACGGCTACGGCGCGCAGCAAACGCTCCACCGCCGTGGCTACCAGCGTTTCCGGGGTGTAGAGGCCGTCGCTGTGCAAGGTGTGGACGTGGAGGTCGGCGCCGCGGGGGGAGGGGGGCATCATGCGCCCCTGGACCGTTTCTCGCGGTCCTTCATGATGCGGTCGAGGACGCCGTTGATGAAACGGCTGGAATCCTCGGCGCTGAACTTCTTGGCCAGGCGCACGGCCTCGTCGATGGCCGTCTTGGGGGGAACGTCGCGGCCGTAGATCATCTCGTAGACGCCGATGCGCAGGATGGCCCTGTCCACGGCCGACATGCGGGCCAGGTCCCAGTTCTCGGACGCGGCGGCGATGATCTCGTCCACTTCGCCCTGGGACAGGCGGCAGCCCTCGATGAGGGCTTTGGCGTATTCGCGGCTGGCGGGGTCGCGGATCCAGTCGGAGAGGAAACCGGCGAGATGCGAGGAGAACTCCTCTCCGCGCAGGTCGAACTGATAGAGCGCCTGGAGAGCGACGGCGCGGGCGGCGGAGCGGGCGCGCAACGGGGTTCTCCGGTCTCAGCCCTGGGCCTTGGGGAGCTGGTCCAGGAGGTTGGCCATCTCGATGGCGCCTGTGGCGGCGTCGGCGCCCTTGTTGCCAGCCTTGGTTCCGGCGCGCTCGATGGCCTGCTCCAGCGTGTCGGCGGTGATGACGCCGAACAGGACCGGCCGGCCGGTCTGGAGGCCGGCTTGGGCCACGCCCTTGGAGACCTCGGCCGCGACATAGTCGAAGTGGGGGGTTTGCCCGCGGATGACGCAGCCGAGGCAGACAACGGCGTCGTAGCGGCCGCTGGCGGCCATGCGCATCGCAACGAGGGGAATCTCGAAGGCGCCGGGGACCCAGGCGACGTCGATGTCGCTGGCGGCTACGCCGTGGCGCTCGAAGGCGTCGAGGGCGCCGCCGAGAAGCTTGCTGGTGATGAACTCGTTGAAACGGCTGGCCACCACGCCAAAACGCTTGCCTTTGCCGATCAGATGACCTTGCAGGATCGCAGCCATTGCCGTTCCTCGCGCAAGAAAGGGCCTGTGCCCGGACGAAACGCCTCCAGCAACCAGATTATAGCGAAGGGAAGGGGAGGACGGCAAGGAGAATGGAAGGCCGGGAAGAATGGGAGCTAAGGGCGCCTATTTGGGGCGGCGGCGCTGGATTTCCTGGCGCAGGGCCGGGTCGGCGACGTTGGCCAGGGCTTTGGCCGCGGCTTCCTCGCCGCTGTCC
>CAYYEE010000022.1:0-19137 GCA_964470775.1 uncultured Planctomycetota bacterium
ACCTCCTCCACGTCCCGGTCTTCATCGGCCATGGATCCGCCGACCACCTTCTCAACGTTGACCAGTCCCGCCTCATGACCAAGCTCCTTCAAGAACGGAAGCAGGACGTCAAGTACGTCGAGTTCCCCGGCGAGACGCACTACATCTGGTCCAAGACCTTCGAGCACCCTGAGCTCAAGGCGCGCCTCGCCAAGTGGCGGCGCCCAGCCGCCCCGGCCCGCGTCCAATTCAAGACCTACACCCTCAAACACAACCGCGCCTACTGGGTCCAGATCAACGCCATCGCCGAGTGGGGAAAGCCCGCCTCGGTGGACGCCCAAGTCGCCAGCCGCAACCGCATCGAAATCACTGCGTCCAACGTCGCCACTCTGACGTTGACGCCGGGCAAGGACCTCCTTGACTTGGCGAAGCCGGTCGAGGTCGTGGTCAACGGCGGCGCTGCTCAAATGACGCCCGCCCAGGACGGCTCGCTCCTCTTGACCCTTGTCGCCGGCGAGAAGGGCGGCCTGGCCAAAACCCCCAGCCTCTGCGGTCCAGCCCGCCAAGCCTACGAAGCCCCCTTCATCATCGTCGCCCCCACGCAGAAGGCCCCGGCCCTTGGGAACGACGTTCAACTCACCCAGCAGGTCGCCATGGACTGGTACCGTTACGCCCAGGGCGCGCCCGTCGTGCGCCGCGACACCGAGATCACCCCCGAAGACATCGCCGAATGCAACCTTATCGTCTGCGGATCGCCGGAGACCAACGCCATCTACCGGCGCATCGCCCCCAATCTCCCCATCCAGCTCACCGAAACCGAATACGTTCTCGGCGAGCGCCGCGTCCCCCGCCAGGGCGCGGGCATGGTCCTGCTCTACCCCAACCCCCTGGCCCCCCAGCGCGCCGTCCTCGTCTGCCAGGGCCTCGCCTGGGGCAAGTCGCTTTCGACCAACCACAAGTACGACTTCCTGCCCGACTTCGTCATCTTCACAAAGGAGGTGGACCGCGACGGCACGATGTTCGAAAGCAACCGCGCCCTGTGCGCCGGCTATTTCGACTCGGCCTGGCGGTTGAATCCGAGCACGACCTGGTAGCCTGACAGAAGCGAATCCCACCGCGGGGACAGGTTGCGCAAGCCCGCCAACGGCGGGATCGCAACGTGTCTCCGGAACCCGGACAGACGCGGCCTCAGACGATCGCAACACAGCAAAAGGAGAATCCATGGCCGGTTTCCGACGCACCCACACCTGCGGCGCCTTGCGCAAGAGCGACCTCGGCGCCCAAGTCTTGCTTGCCGGGTGGGTCTCCACCGTGCGCGACCACGGCGGGCTCACCTTCGTTGACCTCCGCGACCGCTACGGCGTCACCCAGGTCGTCTTCAACCCCCAGCGCGACAGCGCCCTCCACGACAAGGCCCAGCGCCTTCGCTCCGAGGATGTCATCTCCATCGCCGGCGTGGTCGGCCTTCGCCCCGAGGGCATGGCCAACCCCAAACTCGGCACCGGCGACATCGAGGTCACGGCCACGGAGCTCGACATCCTCAACCGCGCCCAGACCCCTCCCTTTGAGGTCACCAGCGAAAGCGAAATCGCCCTCGAAACCCGCCTCAAGTACCGCTATCTCGACCTGCGCCGCCCCGCCATGCAGCGCAACATTCTCTTCCGCCACCAGGTCGTCCAGACCATCCGCCGCTATCTCGGCGACCGTGACTTCGTGGACGTCGAGACGCCCATGCTCACCAAGAGCACGCCCGAAGGCGCCCGCGACTACCTCGTGCCCAGCCGCGTCAACCGCGGATGCTTCTACGCCCTGCCCCAGTCGCCCCAGCTCTTCAAGCAGATTCTCATGATCGCGGGCTATGACCGTTATTACCAGATCGTCCGCTGCTTCCGCGACGAAGACCTGCGCGCCGACCGCCAGCCCGAGTTCACCCAGCTCGATATGGAGATGGCCTTCACCTGCCAGGACGAAATCATCGCCGTCATCGAGGGCCTGGTCCAGACTATCTTCCGCGACAACATGGGCATGGAGCTCAAGACCCCCTTCCCGCGCATCCCCTACGACGAGGCCATGGACAAATACGGCGTGGACCGGCCTGACCTGCGCTTCGGCATGACGATCAAGAGCATCGGCGACCTGGTCAAGGGATGCCAGTTCAAGGTCTTCAACAGCGTCCTCGAAGCCGGCGGCCAGGTGCGCGGCCTCTGCGTCCCCGGCGGCGCCAAGCTCTCGCGCAAGGACCTGGACGAGTTGACCGCCTTTGTCGGCGAGTACGGCGCCAAGGGCCTGGCCTGGTTCCGCATGGACCCCGAAGGCCCCTACTCGCCCATCGCCAAGTTCTTCACCCCCGAGACGCTCAAAGCCATCCGCGAGCGCATGGAAGCGCAAACCGGCGACCTCGTGGCCTTTGTCGCGGACAAGCCCAAGGTCACCTCCGCCGCCCTGGGCGCCTTGCGCTGCCACCTGGCCCAGCGCCTCGGCCTCATTCCCGAGAAGGAATACAAGTTCTGCTGGGTCCTCGACTTCCCCCTGCTGGAATACGACGAGGAAGCCGGCCGCTGGCAAGCCTGCCACCACCCCTTCACCTCCCCCCGGCCCGAGCACGTGGACCTATTGGAAACGCGCCCCGGCGAAGTCAAAGCCCTGGCCCACGACATCATCCTCAACGGCATCGAGATGGGCGGCGGCAGCATCCGTATCCACGACCCCGCCGTCCAGCAGCGCGTGTTCAAAGCCATTGGCATCGGCGAAGAAGAAGCCCGCCTCAAGTTCGGCTTCCTGCTCGATGCCCTCAGCTACGGCGCCCCGCCCCACGGCGGCATCGCCCTGGGCATTGACCGCGTCATCATGCTTCTGCTCGGCCTGGACAGCATCCGCGACGTCATCGCCTTCCCCAAGACCCAGCGCGCCTACTGCCCCATGACCGACGCCCCCTCCACCGTGGATTTCAAGCAACTCCGCGAACTGGGCATCCAGCTCAAAGAGTAGCGCCACGCGCCATGCGAAGGTCTCTCACCAGACGCCGGGGACCATAGAAAGCGACGCGCCGCGGTTTTGTGGATGGCGCATGCATGACATCGAAAGAACGTGTGCTTGCCGCGCTGGCTCACGAAGAACCCGACAGGGTTCCGGTCAACTACTCGGCGAATGCGGGAATTGACCGGCGCCTGAAGGCTCATTTCGGCTTGTCTCCTGAAGACGCCGAAGGGCTGCGGCGCGCTCTGGGCGTGGACTTCCGCGGAGTCCACGCCCCCTACAAAGGGCCAAAGCTGCACAAGGACATCCCCGAGCGCGGGATCAAGGTTGACAACTGGGGCATTCGCCGGCGGTGGGTCGAGCACGAAAGCGGCGGGTACTGGGACTTCTGTGACTTTCCGCTGCGAGAGGCGGATGAGAAAACGATCGCCGCTTGGCCCATGCCATCGCCGGATGACTACGATTATTCCGACGTTGCGCGGCAATGCCGCGAGCACGAAGGCTACTGCGTCACGACCGGCGGCGCGGGACTGCCCGACATTATCAACGCCACGGGCATGATCCGATCCATGGAGCAGGTTCTTATGGATCTGGCGCTGGATGACCCCGCCGGGCTTAGCTACATCAACCGCCGCACGGCCGTCCTGTACGAGATCACGGCGCGAACCCTCGAAGCGGCCAAAGGCAAAATAGACGTGCTCTGGATGGGAGAGGACTTGGGGACGCAGATCGGCCCCATGATCAGCATGGATCTCTTCCGCAGGCACATACGCCCCCGCCATCAGAAGTTTGTTGACCTGGCAAAGTCCTTTGGGCTGCGCGTCATCATCCACTCCTGCGGATCGAGCAGTTGGGCGTTCAACGATTTCATCGAGATGGGCATTGACGCGGTGGAGACGCTCCAGCCCGAAGCGAAGGACATGGCGCCGGCGTACATCAAGAAAGCGTTTGGCGCCAAGCTGGCCTTTCACGGCTGCATCAGCACCGCGGGCCCAGTGGCCACGGGCACGGTGGATGAGACGATCCGGTACTGCAAGGACACGCTGGAGATCATGATGCCAGGGGGCGGCTACTGCTTTGCCCCCACCCATTCCTTGCAGGACAACTCGCCCACGGAGAACGTGGCCGCGATGTACGAAACGGCCCGCAGGTTCGGCTCCTATTGAGCAGCGGGCACGAACGCATCCCGGACATGGCCGCCCCTGCACGCCAGCAAGAAACGGCCGGTCGTTGGGGCGTTTCTTCGAACACGCAAGCCGCGGAACCGGAGCGCCGCCTCGGCCGCGCCCGGGTCCACGTGGGCTGGCATGGCCGCAACGGGAAGTGGATTTGACACAGGAAAAGCACGCGCCCTCCTTCATCCACCCAACCGACATCTTCCATCCCCAAGGCGACCCAGATGACCCCTGGAACCTGGTGTTGCGTCTCAAAAACAGCTTTGCTACTTATCGGCCCGTTGAAAAAGACACCGCGTCGGCGGGGACATGGCGCCTCAGCCCGCCAATGGCGGGATCGCAACGTGTCCCCGGAACAGACGCGGCATTTTGAACAGGCTGCTATGAGGCACAACATTAGCCGCCGTCTGCGCCATGGCCTCGCGGCTCGCCAGGACCGGCGCGCCGTTCTCCGGCTGAATTGGCTTCACGCCAGCCGCAGCCTTACCTCCCAGTCCCCCAAGACGGAGCCCAACGCATGAAAGCCGTTTCCCTCCCCAAGCCCGGCAGCGTCGAAATCATTGACGTCCCGGAGCCTGCGCCCGGACCTGAAGAAGTCCTGGTCCAGGTCTGCTACGTCGGCCTGTGCGGCACGGACCTCAACTCCTATCGCGGCCTTTCCCCGCTCATGACCTACCCCCGCGTCGTGGGCCACGAAATCTCCGGCGTCGTGCTCGACAGAGGCGCCGCCGTGCCCGGCCACATCCAGCCCGGCGCGCGCGTCATGCTCGAACCCAACAAGAACTGCGGACGTTGCGCCTCGTGCCGCGCCGGCCGTCCCAACGCGTGCGAATGGAACCAGACCTTTGGCGTGCAACGCGACGGCGCCCTGGCCAGCCTTGTCGCGGCCCACTACAGCAAGGTCTTCGAGAGCCGCTCCCTGTCACTCCAGGAGCTTGCTTTGGCCGAGCCCCTGGCCATCGGCTACCACGCCGCCAACCGCGGCCGCATTTGCGAGACCGACACCGTGCTCGTCATCGGCTGCGGCGCCGTGGGCCTGGGCGTCGTGGCCGCGGCCAGCCGCAAAGGCGCCCGCGTCATCGCCCTCGACATTGACGCCCGCCGCCTCGTCCTGCCCTGCAAGCTCGGCGCGTCGTGGGTCATCCTGTCCTCGCGCGAAGACGTGGACGCGCGCATGAAGGAGCTCACCCACGACGGCCTCGCCACTGTCACCGTCGAGGCCGTGGGCAAGCCCGAGACCTACGAAATGGCCCTGCGCTTCGCCGGCTATTGCGGCCGCGTCGTATGCGTCGGCTACGCCAGCCAGCCCGCCTCGTGGGACACCAAATACATCGTCAAAAAGGAACTCGACATCATGGGCTCGCGCAACTCCCTGCGCGTTTGCGCGCCGGTGATCGAAATGATGGAGCGGCGCGACCGGCCCTGGGCCGAAATGATCGGCCAGGTCCGCCCCCTCGAAGACGCCCCCGCCGTGTTCGCCGAATGGGACCGCGACCCACAGCGCCACGTCAAGACCCTCATCCGCGTCCACGGCGGCGAGTGAGCCCCCTCACCGCCCCTCCATCCCATCCCGCTCACCCCTGGCCACGGCCTGCACTTCCGGGTATAATGCAGACAGCCATCCCGGAGGGCCCGGAGGGCCGCCATGAAACTGCTGGTCACGCTCGAGCGAGACGAAACCGGCATGATCGTCGCCGAGTGCCCCGCTATACCCGGCTGCATCTCACAATGCGCCACGGAAGAGGAAGCCCTCGACAACGTCCGCGAAGCCATCGCCGCGCGCATCGAAGCCCGCGCGGCCAGCGGCATGCCGCTCACAGTCGCCGTCAGAGAAGTCGAGGTCCCCGTCTGATGCCCCGCCTCCCCGTCCTCTCCGGGGCGGAAGCGGCCAGCGCCTTCGAACGAGCCGGCTGGCGACCGGACCGCCAGCGCGGCAGTCATCTCATCTTGCTCAAGCCGGGGCACGTTGCCAGCCTCTCCGTTCCGCAACACCGCGAACTTGCCCCTGGCACACTCCGCGCCTTCGGCATGAGCGTGGAGGAATTCAGCGACTTGCTGTGACCACGCCGACGGAGAGCAACACATGGCCAACCTCATCCGCGCCCTCCTCCAGAACTTCACCCTCACTTTATTCATCCTCGGCCTCATCGCCGCCGCCATCTCCCTGCGGCGCAAGCCACGCCCCTTGACGCGCCCCATCGTCGCCGAGGCCCTCCTCTCCCACTTCCTCCTCTTCTCCATCGCGATCAGCTATCTCTACAACTTCGTCATGCATGTCTTCTTCGGCGAAATGACCGCGCGCTTCATTGGCTGGGCCCAGAGCCCGTTCCAGGCCGAGGTCGGCTTCGCAAGCCTTGGCTTCGCCGCCGTGGGCTTCCTCGCGTGGCGAGGCGGCCGCCAGATGCGCGTGGCGGCGGTCGTGGGGCCGTCATGTTTTCTGCTGGGCGCGGCCGGCGGCCATATCGTGGAGATCGTCAAGTCGCGCAACTTCGCGCCTGGCAACGCGGGTGTCATCCTCTACACCGATATCCTTCTCCCGCTCATCGGCTTCGCCATGCTCTGGCTCACGCGCAAGTCCTCAGACAAGACTCCCGTAGCGGTGTCCTGGGTCCAAAGCTCCGGGAAGGCGACAAGCAAGTCCCCGAAGGACTCTACCGCGTCGAATCCCTAAACCTCAACAGCCGCTTCCACCTCTCCCTGCGCCTCACCTGCCCCAACGCCGGCGACAGAAAGCGCGGCCAGGCCGACAACCACCCCAAACTCGGCGGCGACATCATGATCCACGGCGACACCTGCTCCATCGGCTGCCTCGCCATGGGCGGCCAAGCCGCCGAAGACCTCTTCATCCTGGCCGCGGAGACAGGCGCCGGCAACATCTCCGTCATCCTCAGCCCCGTGGACTTCCGCGCCCGCCCCCTCCCCCCCGACCTGCCCGCCTCACCCGCGTGGACACGGGATCTCTATCCGGCCATCCAGCAAGCCCTTAGTTCGCTCCGATAGCCCCCTCACCTCTCTCCCGCCAGAATCACCGGCTTCAGCAACCCCCCGCTCCCCTTCTCGTTGTTCACGCGCACGACGATGCTGTTCTCCTGCCCAGGCTTGATCGCGCCCTTCAGGTCCACTTCAAGCGGCCACTTGGTCCTGCCCGTCGTCTCATGGACCTGCTGGCCGTTGACGTAAAGTCGGAAGATGTCTCCCACCCCGTTGAACTGCAGAGTCAGCCGCTTGAGCGTCTTCCACTCCGACGGCGCGTTGACCTTGATGCGGAACCAGCCCACGCCGTCGTAGTAGGGCACGTTCTGCTGTTCCCACGGCCCTGTGGCCGCCACCATCATCCACGCCTTGTCGTCAAACCCCGGCTTGGCGTAACCCAGCGCCTCGCCCTTGGCCTCCGGGTCCTTGGCGAACCGCCACTCAATGAGCCACCGCAGCGCGGCCGGCCGGTCCAGATACTCGCCGAAGTCTGTCGCGTACTGCCGCGCGAAGAACGCCGCCAGCTCGTAGCGCATGACGTGCTTCAGCCCCAGCGTCAAGTCGTTGCAGTGCGCGGTGAAGAGGTCGCGCTTGCGCTTGAGCAGCGAGCGGAGTTCCCCGGCGTTCGCCCCCTGGCTGGCGCGGAACCGGCGGAATCCGCCCAGGATGGCGCTCTGCACGGCGCCGTACTCCAACCCCACGGCCGCCACCTCGATGCGCTTCAGCGACCCCTCATCGCCGGCCGCCAGGCGCCGCGCCTCGGCCAAGCAACCGGCCAGCGTATTCACCGCCTCGGGCGTGTAGACCTCGGGCACGACATCCTCGAACGACTTCGCCTCCGCGCCCTCTTCCACCAGCTTCGAGCGCAGGCTCACCGCGCCCGCCACCTCGCGCGTCATCTTCTCCAGCGCGTCCCAATAGCGCCGCATGGCCGGCTCGGCCGCGCCATAGGCCGAACGCAGGAAGTCCGCGTACGCCGCGTCCACGTCCGCATCGGGATTCCACATCATCCGCGTCAGCATGTCGAACACCGGCGCCTGCGCCGCATAGTGATGCGTCATGCTGTCGAAATCCGTGCCGATCATGCCCGTGCGAGCGCACTGCTTCAGGTCCGCGCCAAGGTCGCGCGCGTAGTTCGCCGGAAAGCCGTGGCCGGTGAGCAGCAGATTCGGCCGCAGGAACATCTTGCTGCCGTGCGCCGACCACCCGGCCCAGTCCTTGCGGCTCTGCTCGTTGTAAGCCGCGTTGAAGTAGTTGAAGCCCACGTAGGCCACCAGCAGCCTCGGCGAGGGCTTCTCGCGCAAGGGCGCGTGGTGGTAGTTGCTGTAGGCGTAGACGCCGATGTATTGCCCCGGACACTCGTCGCCCATGCGCGCCGCGATCTGGTTCCAGAACCACACGTAGCGGTCGGAGAGCGAAGGATAGAGGAAGTCCACCATGCCCGGATAGTTCATCACGTCCTTGATGCCCTCGGGCGGGTCCAGGGCGCGGCACTTCTCGCAGTAGCAGTAGCCGCGGCTGTCGTTGGGACACGCGCTGAAGGAAAGGCGTCCTGTTTTCTTGAGGCTCTCCAGCCCCAAGCGCGCCACCTCATCCGCCAGCCCCGGCGCGGTGACGCAAAGCTTGACGCGTTCGGGACGCGGGTAGGGCCGCTCCATCTGGGACACGCGCTTGCCGTCGGGCATCATGGCGAACCACTCCGGGTGGTCCTTGCCGTACTTGGCCAGCCATCCCGTGAAGGCGTGGCCGAACTGCGCCGCCACCGACCGCCCCATCCGCCGCCGCCTCGCCCACACGTCAAACGCCTGGGCCTTGCGCGCCTCTTCGGCCTCGGTCCAGCCCAGCGCCTTCATCGCCGCTTCGAGTTGCGGGTTGTCGCTGATCGGCCCCGTGCCCGGACGGATCTGCCGCTGGATCAGCGGCGGAACAAAGGCCCGCGACGTCTCGGCCACGCGGATCGTGAAGCGCTTGGGAGTCACCGCGCCTGCTTCGCCCGGCCACAGCCAGCGCACGCCCAGCTCCGTCTCCAGAAAGTCATAGACGGCGTAGAGCGTGCCGCACGCGCACACGGTCCCAGGCGTCAGCTCGAAATCCCTCTTGTCCCCGCCGACCAGGGCGACGCGGTTCCCCTTCACCACCACGCGCGTTTCGTCGGGCTGCAGCGTTCCCGGCGCCAGCGCGCCCGCCAGCCGGCCGGGCCCTACGAGGATCAGCGGCCTGGGATCGCCGGCGTCCAGCTTGTTCTCGGTCGTCACGGCCAGCTCCGCCCCGCTCACCAAGCGCACGTGGTCCACAAGCTCCTTCACCGCGTAGGCCGTGGTCTTGCTCGCCTTGGCCGCGGTCACCACCACGGCCGCGGGCTTGCCGTTCTCCACCAGCGTCACGTCCGCCGCCGCCGTCGCGGCCAGCAGAGACACCATCGCCAGCCAGGTCTGTCTCACGCCATGACTCCTCTGAAGCGCGCAACAAGAGGCGCCCCGCCTTCCGCGGGACGCAACACGCGCGAACGCTCCCGGCGGCCCCAGACGCCTACTTCGCGTCCACGTCAATCCCGGCGTCCAGATCAAAGTAGTACCACATCCTCAACGCGGAGCCCTTGTTTTGCTGATGGTTGAGGTTGCTCTTGCCAAAGGCGTTGCGGCCGGGATACCAATAGCTGTGGTGTATCTCGTTATAGTTGCCGGATGTCTTCACAAGGTCGTCAAAGCCCTGCATATGCCAGAGAATCCGCTCCTGCGGGTCGCCGTAGAGGTTCACGCGGCCGTCGCCATACAGCGCGTTGAACACGTTGCGGTGGCCGCGCAGGGCGTACCCCGGCGTCTTCTGGCTGTTCTCGATCGGCTGGCCGTCATAGGGGCTTGCGTTGCCCAGGATGTCCCGCCCCGCGCCTTTGCTGAAGGTGTCCACCGAAATGACCCGGCCGTTCAGTTCGCGGAACGTGCGGAAGAACGGCTCGCCCATGGCCGCGTAGACAGCCGGCTTGGTCCCGCTGATCCAAGTCACGTTCTTGTCGCCGCCCCGCCCCTGAGTCACGCAGTAGGGGCTGTATCCCTGCATGGGGATGTTGCGATAGGCGTAATGGCTCTCGATGTGATACTCGACGTTGTTAATCGCCGGCCAAGCGCCGTGCGTCATGGTCGCCCGGTCGAACCCGCCGGCCTGACGCCAGTCGCTCAGTCGGGACGCGCTGTACCGGTTCACCTTGCCGTCCCAGTAGTCGGACGGCATGCCGTCGGAACTGGGACAATAGAACACCCCAGCGTCGGAGAGATAGCCAGCCCCCATCAACATGCCCATGCCGTGGGGCGCGTGCCGGAGGTCCGTCCCTGGGGTGAAGACGCCGCCCCGGTAGCCGAAAGCGATCGTCCGCCAATTGGCGATCGAGAGATGGTACATGACGTACACGGGATTGTCGTCGGGCTTGGCCTGGAAGGAACCGCGGGGCAGGTAATACGTGTAGGTCCCCACGTTGCGCGACACCCCGAAAACCGTCTGGGTGAAAGAGCCGTGGCGCGACCCGCCGCTCCACGAGCAGAGCGGCCGGCCGGAGTCCGCGGCCACAGCCGTGGCGTGGTCCGTCGGCGAGCAGTGCCCGGCCCCCCATCCCTGCCACGACGGCAGATAGGCGCCGTAGTCGCCCGCGTACATCACCAAGGCCTTGCCGATCTGATTGAGGTTGGACTGGCAGCTCGAACGCCGCGCCTTCTCCCGCGCCGAACTCAAGGCCGGCAGCAGCATGGCCGCCAGGATGGCGATGATCGCCACCACGACGAGAAGCTCGATAAGAGTGAACGCCGCCCAGAACCGCTTCAACCCGCCTGACATGTCCGTCTCTCCTTGCTCATGGACGGAGGCTCTCACGCCTCCACCTTCGTTTGTTGCGAGGACACGGTGCGAACCCGCCGTTGGCGGGCTGAGGCGCCATGTCCCCGCCGCGACTTGCCCCCGCCGGGCGGCGCGGTGGATTCCCGCGCCGCAAGCCGCGCCGGCATCGCCGGCGGCGCCGGTTTGCGGCCGGCGAGAGCGTCCAGAACATAGTCCGCCACGGCCGCGCCCTGCTCGGCCAGCCGCTGGTCCGCCGTGGTCAGCGACGGTTTCGACAACTCCCCCTCCGGGAGTCCGTCGTAACCCGTCACCGACAGATCGTCAGGCACGCGAACGCCCTTGCGCGCCAGCATCTCCAGAACCGCCAGCGCTACCTCGTCGTTGACGCACATCAGCGCCGTGGGCCGCGGCCGCAGCGCCAGAACGCGGTCCAGCGCCGCTTCCACGCGCGCCGGGTCCGCCTCGCGGTCCATCGCAATCTCCTGGTAATCCTCTTCTCTCGGCGTCAGGCCCGCGGCCGACAGCCCTTTCAGCCAGCCGCGCCGGTTGCCCAGGCGCGCATTGGAGGCGCTGCCGGGAGGGCCGGGGTCCGCGTTGATCAGCGCAATCCGCTTATGTCCCAGTCCAATCAGATACGACGCCAGCATCTCGAAGCCCGGCTCTCGCGCGCCGGCCCTGGCAAACAGCCCGCCTGTCCTGCCATACGCCACGCACGCCGGCCAGCCTTTCCCCTCGGCATACCGCTCCACCTCGCCGAACGCCTGCGCGCGTTCCCGCTCCGTGTAGAACACCACGGCCACCGGCTCGTGGCCGGCGATGCGCATGGGCCGGAACTGCGCGGGGGAGTCTATCACGTGCACCACGGCGCCGCGCCGCTCGGCCTGGAGCAGCAGCCCCTTGATCCGCGTCATGCTCAACGACGCCCGCTCGGACAGGTACATCTGCGTCACGCAGAGGTAGATTTCGGGTCTGGGGCGCCGTTCCCCTTCTTCTCGCACAAAGGTCCCCACGGCCTTGCGCGACACCACCAGCCCGTCCGCTTGCAGTTGCTCATAGGCCCGCGCCGCGGTGCGCAGCCCCACCCCGAAGTCCTGGGCCACGTCGCGGAGAATGGGCAGCTTGGCGCCCGGCGCCAGCTCTCCGCCGCGAATCCGCCGCGCAAAGTGCGCGTGGATCCGCTGGGCCAGCCGGCCCCCGCTCTCCGTGGCGAACGACACGCTGGACGCTTGGGACGACATCCGCGCCTCCAAACTTGTATCATATTATCACAGATAGCGTACAGCGGCGCCCGCGGCCTGTCAAGCGAAATCCGCGCCGGGCAATGGCCGGGCGACGCAACTCTCGTGGACGCCATAATCCATCGCCTTTCGTCGTCTGTTTTCAGTGTCAATAAGCGAAGACCCGCGGTTTTTGTGCCGTCATCCGCCCTTCTCCGCGGCTTGGCAGCCCATCCTGGCGCTCTCCCGCGTGCACCCGATATAATCTCTGGGACGCGCGCGTCATCCTGGACCGGAGAACCATCATGATCCGTATCGAGCTTAGAAACCTGCGGCGGGCCTTTTTCCGCGGCGAGACAGCGCCTCTGCATGTGGAGATCGTCAACGCCGGATCGAGCGCCCTCGCTGGCGCGGAGGCCGTTCTCGACGCTCCCGGCGCGGCCGAAGTCCGGACGCCTTTGCCCGATCTGGCGCCCGGCGCCTCGGCCAGCCTTCGCCTTGTGGTCAACACCTGCCTGCTCAAAGCTGGCGAATACGCCGCGCGGTGCAAGGTCGCCGTCCGCGGCCACGCCCCCGCCGCCGCCGACTTCACCTTCTGGGTGGCGCGGCGCTGGAATCCGGACCGCATGCGCGTGTGGCTGTGGCCCCACTCCAAGTTCGGCGTCTACACGCTGCGCTTCGACGACCTCTGCCGCGAACAGCTCCACTGGTACGCCACGCAGGGCTTCAACAGCTTCCAGCCCTATGGCGAGCTCGACGACGAGAAAGTCCGGCTCTACGACTACGCCATGGTCCAGGGATGGGAGATGGGCATCCGGCTCAACGGCGCCTTCAAAGGCCGGCACGAGATGGGCTGCGGACCTGAAGCCCAAGTGAACCCCAACCCGGCCGCCCAATACCACGGCCACCGCGACAAGGTCTTGAACGACCCCTTCCACCCGGACGTGGCCAAGTGGCAGAACGACGAGAACGCCGCCATTCTGGCCAAGGTCCGCGACCTGCCCGGCGTCAAGACCTGCTTCTTCAACAGCGAGGTGGAAGACGACTTCAACCAGCTCGAAGCGCCCAACGCCCGCCGCGGCCTCGACGCCTCGCCCGCGCCGGTCGCGCCCCACCAGTTCATCCTGCCCGGCGTCATCGCCGACAACGACGCCGGCTATGCCCGCCGCCTCTACCTTTTCAAACACGGCGACGGCCTGGCCGCGGCCAACCGCCGCGCCGCCGGCATGGCCCACCGCGTCCGCCCCGACCTCGTCTGTTTCACGGACCCCTGCCGCCTCACCACCGCGCTCGACCGCTTCGCCGGCATGGACCTGGTCAGCACGTGGACCTACACCAACCCCGACCCCAAGCTCATGCTCTTCATCGAGACGCTCATCGCCCACGCCAGGGCCCGCAACCAGGGCGTCATGCACACGGTGACGCTGCTCAACTACGCTGGCTCCATGGCGCCCAAGGAAATGGGGTGGACGCTCATGGGACCAGACCGGCTCATCGAAACGCTGTGGATCAACCTCTCCCGCCGGCCCGACGGCCTGGGCCTCTACCTCAGCAGCTCGTGCGACCCCTTCGACATGCCCGCGCCGCAAGGCGTCAAGGCGTTCTGGTCGTCGGAGCAGAAGGAGCCCTGGCAAAAGTACCCGCCCACGTGGGAAGCCATGCGGGCGTTCTCGCGCAACGTGATCGAGCCCTTCGGCCCGATGATCCGCAAGCTCAGCCGCGCGCCCCGCAAGGCCGCCGTGCTCTCGTCCGAGGCCAGCCGCCTCTACCGCGCCTCGCCCAAGCTCACCGGCTACTACGACAACTACCAGGTCTATCACTTCTACACGCTGCTCGCCATGTGCCACATTCCGGCCGACGTGGTCTTTGACGAGACGATCGCCGAACAGGGCCTGGACGCCTACGACGCGCTGTTCCTGCCCCATTGCGAAACCCTGCCCGAGACCGTCTACCGCAGGATCCTCGATTTCGAGCGCAGGGGCGGCCTGGTCGTGACGGATCAATACTTCCGCGCGCCCGTGCCCAACACGGTCAAGACCGAGTTCGATTTCGTCTACCGCCGCGGCGTCACAGCCACGGCCATCCGCGAGAACGCCGGGCACATCAACTGGGGCGATGACCACCTGGACGTCAACACCGCTCCCAAGGGCGAACTCAAGGGCTTCCCCGCGGACGAAGACCAGAAGACGCTGGAGAAGTACGCGGCCGAACTGCGCCGGATTCTCGGCGGCAGAGTTGCCCGCGACTTCGACTGCTCCTCCCCCACGGCCCTGCTCAACATGCTCGAAAGCGGCGAGGCCAAGTACCTTTTTGTCGTCAACGACAAGCGGACGTTCGACGAACGCGTGGGCGCGTTCAAGGCGATGATGGAAAAGGCCCTGCCCCAGACCGTGACCGTAACGCTCTACAACTGGCGCCACGCCTCGCTTCACGCCTTTGACCTGCTGGAGCGCAAAGCGCTCGACGTGCGGCCGCGGGAGCGCGCCCGCGTGTTCGACGTGGACCTGCCCGCCCCCGGCGGCAAGATCATCGCCCTGCTGCCCGCGGCGCCGGCCAAGGTCGAGATCCGCGCGCCCCAAACCGTCGCGGTCCGCGGCGCGGCCGCGCCCATCCGCATCCTCATCAGCGGAGAAGACGGCGCCCCCCTGCCCGGCGTCCAGCCCCTGCGCGTCACCATCACCGATCCCCAGGGCGCGGTCTCGGAGTTCAGCGGCCACTACGCGGCCGAGTCGGGCGCCTTGGCGCTCGACTTCATCCCCGCGGCCAACGACGCGGCCGGCGAGTGGACCATCGAGGCGCAGGAACTCATCTCTGGAGTGTCGCGGACGCGGAAGCTAACGCTGGCCCCGGCTTGATGAGCGCCCGGCCTTGCGCTGGACGCGGGCCTCGCCGTCCCAAACCTGTTCTATGTCCGGCGGCACGCAGGAGGCGAACTCGCGCAGCCGCTTTCGCAGCGGCGCGGTCTCGGCCGGGTCCGCGGCGTAGAAGGCGATCCGGTGGTCGTGAAACACCACGTTGCGCGGGATGTGCCAGTCCATCACGTGCGGCCACTGGGACGGCACGCGCCGCAACAGCTCGCGCCACTCCGTCTTCAGGATCGCGATCTTCGCCCCCTGGCTCCTGGCCCATTCATAGACCTCCTGCTGGCCATAGCCTCCGGGCAGACGCCGGAACAGCACCGGCTCGCGGCTGGCCAGGCCGTAGATGTCCAGAATGCGCGCGTCCGTGAAGAACGCGATCATCCCGATGTCGTTGAGGAAGAGCGTGGCGTCGTTGTAGTAGCGTTTCACGAACCGCGCCTGCGTGTAGTGCTCCAGATAGCGGTCGTTCGTGGCGCGGACGGACGCCTTGAGTCCCCACTCATAGCGCTGCTCAAAGGCAACGAGCGGCAGCAACGCCAGCAGCGCCCATGCGGCCAGCTCGGGCGCGCGCTCCCAGCGCAGCCACGAACGCCACGCGCCCGCCGCCTCGGCCGCCAACTCCCTCGAAGCCACGGCCACGCTCAGCAAGCCCATCACGATCAGATACGCCTCGTAGCGAAACAGCCAGCCCACCCGGGCGAACATGGCGTGCAGAAGCGCCGCGGCCACGAACAACGCCAGCAGAATCTGGCGGCGCTCCCACACGCCCACGCCCCGCCTCAGCCGGACCCCGTAGACCACCGTCGCGCCCGCCAGAAGCAACAGCAGTTCGCGCGCCTCGAAGAGCGTGTCCTGCCATGCGTGAAACAGGAGCCTGCTAAGGCTCTGGGCGGCGTCGGTGTTCCCCTTCATCAGCAGGCTGTTGGGCAGCCAGAACCAGCCGTGCGCCACTGACACCGCCCCATACGCCGCCACCGGCGCCCACGCCGCCGCCCCCAGCGCCACCGCCAGCTTCCACCGCCTCTGAAGCAGCAACAGCCCGCACGCCGCCGCCACAAGGAACAGCCCCTCGTACCGCGCCGCCACCATCACAACCGCCAGAGCGGCCAGCCCCGCCGCCTCGCGCGCGTCGCAGCGTCCCCGCTCCAGAACCCGCGCCATCCAGAACACGAACACCACGTCCAGCAGCGTCTGCGCCACGTGCTCCATGCCCCCGAACACCAGCGCCGTCAACGGCCCCAGAAACACCACGCCCAGCAACAGCAGCGCCCGGGCCCACGACGCCACGCCCGGCTCGCGCCTCAACAGCGCGTCCACCACCAGCAGCAACAGCGAGCTCAGCGCCAGGTTCATCAGGAACGGCGCCGCCTCGTCCACGCCCCCCATCCCGTACCACCCCGCCAGCGCCAGGGTCCACAGCGGCGACGACGAGGACGAGCTGAACTCGTGGCGCGTGACGCCCCACACGCCATGCTGGGCCAGGTTCTTGGCCATGGCCATGTGGATGTACGCGTCGTCCAGAGCGTAGATGAAGCGGCCGTCATTCGCCTTGACGGCCTTGGCTGCCGTCAGGCCCAGCGCAGCCCACAACGCGACAAGCGCCACCAACAACGGCCAACCGTCACGCAACACCCTCATCGGCGCCTCCCCGAAAACAGGCGATCGTTGTCCAGAGATGACCCACCAGCGGCCAGAGCCGCCTGGCCCAGCCAAGCCGGGCTTGCCGCGGATCGGCTCCGCCCGCCTCGCGCGAGCGCCCCTGCCACGCGAAAAGGATGCGGGCAGGCGCAGGCGCGTCAAACCTTTAGGAACCCGGGAGCGCCAGCGCGGCTCCCCGGCCTGGGATGAGAAGGCCCGCGGCGCCCGCGCTTTCCCGCGTCTCGCCGACCCATGTCCATTTCACCTCTCGCCGCAGAGAGGGGACGAACGCCGCGAGACGCCGGCGCAACGGCTCCGCCTCGGCCGGGTCCACGGCGTAAAACGACGTCACGTTCTCCAGCGGTGATCCCATCCGCGGCGCCCGCCAATCCATGACGTGAATCCACTCGGGCGGGACCAACTCAGCGACGCGCTTCAGGTTCGTCTTGAGCGCGGCGACGCGCACGCCCTTGCGCCGCGCCCAAGCGCGGACCTGCTCCACGCCAAAGTCCTCGCCGCGCAGCCGGCAGTCCACGGGTTCGCGGCTGGCCAGCCCGGCCACGTCCAGCAGGCGCATGTCCGTATAGAACGCGGCCATGCCGATCTCGTGAATCACGATCGTGGCGTCGTTGTAGCCGCCGCGCAGGAACCGCGCCTGCGAGTACTGCTCCAGGTAGCGGTCGGTCATGAAGCGCTGGGCCTGTTTCAGCCCAAGCTCGTAGCGCTGCTCAAAGGCCACGAGCGGCAGCAACGCCAGCAGCGCCCACGCGGCCAGCTCGGGCGCGCGCTCCCAGCGCAGCCACGAACGCCACGCGCCCGCCGCCTCGGCCGCCAACTCCCTCGAAGCCACGGCCACGCTCAGCAAGCCCATCACGATCAGATACGCCTCGTAGCGAAACAGCCAGCCCACCCGGGCGAACATGGCGTGCAGAAGCGCCGCGGCCACGAACAACGCCAGCAGAATCTGGCGGCGCTCCCACACGCCCACGCCCCGCCTCAGCCGGACCCCGTAGACCACCGTCGCGCCCGCCAGAAGCAACAGCAGTTCGCGCGCCTCGAAGAGCGTGTCCTGCCATGCGTGAAACAGGAGCCTGCTAAGGCTCTGGGCGGCGTCGGTGTTCCCCTTCATCAGCAGGCTGTTGGGCAGCCAGAACCAGCCGTGCGCCACTGACACCGCCCCATACGCCGCCACCGGCGCCCACGCCGCCGCCCCCAGCGCCACCGCCAGCTTCCACCGCCTCTGAAGCAGCAACAGCCCGCACGCCGCCGCCACAAGGAACAGCCCCTCGTACCGCGCCGCCACCATCACAACCGCCAGAGCGGCCAGCCCCGCCGCCTCGCGCGCGTCGCAGCGTCCCCGCTCCAGAACCCGCGCCATCCAGAACACGAACACCACGTCCAGCAGCGTCTGCGCCACGTGCTCCATGCCCCCGAACACCAGCGCCGTCAACGGCCCCAGAAACACCACGCCCAGCAACAGCAGCGCCCGGGCCCACGACGCCACGCCCGGCTCGCGCCTCAACAGCGCGTCCACCACCAGCAGCAACAGCGAGCTCAGCGCCAGGTTCATCAGGAACGGCGCCGCCTCGTCCACGCCCCCCATCCCGTACCACCCCGCCAGCGCCAGGGTCCACAGCGGCGACGACGAGGACGAGCTGAACTCGTGGCGCGTGACGCCCCACACGCCATGCTGGGCCAGGTTCTTGGCCATGGCCATGTGGATGTACGCGTCGTCCAGAGCGTAGATGAAGCGGCCGTCGTTCGCCTTGACGGCCTTGGCTGCCGTCAGGCCTAGCGCAGCCCACAACGCGACAAGCGCCACCAGCAACGGCCACGATGTTCGCAACAATCTCATCAGGACCTCGGAAGGACGCCAGCGTCAGCGGCAAACTCCACGCGCCCACATGGCCGGAATTATGGGCGCCGGGCAGGCGCTTGTCAACGCCGCCCCCTGAGGGGCCTGCCCTTTCGTCAACGGAGGCCAGAAGGCATAATATCGTTTCCATGACAGACGCCCGATCGAACATGCCCCCGCAAGACACGGCGCCGCCGCGCCGGCGTTTTCGCACGGACGCGGACGACGACAACCGCACGGTGGCCGACTTCATCGCCCGCCGCGTGCCCGAGGCGCCGGCCGGGTTCCTCAACCGGCTCATCCGCCAGGGCTATGTGCGCGTCAACGGCGCGCCCGCCTCGGCCAGCGAACGCCTGGAGCCCGGCCTCACGGTGACCCTGCATCTCCCCCCCGGCGCGTTCCTTATCTACCCCAACCCCGAAGTTCCGGTGTCGATGGTCTACGAGGACGAGTCCATTGCCGTGGTGAACAAGCCTGCTGGCCTCATCACCGAACCAGGCATCGGCCACAAGCTCGACACGCTGCTCAACGGTCTGGCGGCCCGCTATGGCGAGGCGCTCGAACGCCTGGGGCCGGGACTGGATTTCGGCATGGTCCACCGCCTGGACAAGGACACGTCGGGTCTGCTGCTTGTGGCC
>CAYYEE010000023.1:0-19082 GCA_964470775.1 uncultured Planctomycetota bacterium
CAAAGGCCCACACACCACAGCCATTCGCAAGCCCCCGTGTCCACCGCCGGACCACACCTGGCGGAAGACCGGACATTTCAATCGGCCGAAAAAGGCGGACATTACTACCTGCGCTTGACAAGGGCGCGCCGCGCCCTTGCGAGACCTCCGGCGCCGCCGGCTCACTTGTCCTCGAACACGACCACGGCGCGGCCTGGGATGCGCGGGATTGTGACCCAGGCGTAGCCGTCGTTCGCGGCGATTTCCAGGGGTTCTTGTCGCGGGGCGAGATAGGCCCTGGCCGGCGCGGGGCCGTCCACGCGCAGGGCAACGCGGGCGCCGCGCAGCTCGACGGGCTCTTCGACCATTTCCACGGCCGCGCCGCGGCGCTCGGGCACGTAGGAGAGCAGGTGGATCATGCGCCGGCCTGGCTGCGCGGTGACCGTGGCGCGGGCGAAGGAGGGCAGGCCTTCGGTTCTCAGCAGGGGACGCGGGAGCAGGCGGGCCATGAGGCTGGCCGCGAGCTGGCGCATGGGCAGGGGCGCCTGACGGTAGTAGGTGGTGAAGATGGGGTGGCTGACGTGGGCGACGCGGCCGTTGTGGACCACGGCGGGGCGGTTCGTGGGGCGGTCGGGGGGCAGATAGAGGAAGCCATGCTCGCCGTCCCAGTGGCGGTTGTAGTAGGGCGCTCCAATGCGGGCCAGGACCTGGGCGCTTTGGGCGGCAATGGCTGTGCCGCGGTCGTAAAGGGTGACAGGCATGTCGGGCAGGCCGAGTTCGTCGCCGGCGAGCAGGTAGGCGGGGTCGAAGGGGTCGGGGCCTTCATAGCGGACGCCCCAGGCCTCCGGCAGCGCGAAGGCCTGGCGCTGGGCGTCCAGGCCGGACCATGCGCTGGAGAGCACCGCGCCACCGCGCGCCAGGTGTTCCTTCACGCGTTGCAGCAGCGTCCCATCCAGCGTGGTTTCGTCGGGCAGGACCAGCAGGTCATAGTCCTGCCATACGGAATCCTCGGTGACTACGTCGAACTGGGCCTTGATCTCGCAGAGAGCGCGCGTGGCGCCCAGGACCGCTTCGCGGGCGCGCTTGTCCTCGTCGCGGTGGAGTTGGTGTCTCAGGGCGCGCCGGGTGGTCACGATGGCCGTGTCGGCCAGGGGCCGGGCGCCTTCGGTCCACGGCTCCAGGGCTTGCAGGCTGCCGTAGACGCGCTTGACCAAGTCCATGACGGGTTTATTGATGTCGCCGCGAGGGTGCATGTGGTCGCCGACGCAAACACGCAGACCCTGGGCCAGGGCGTGGGCGCAGTCGTACTCGAGGCCGGCGTCGGATCGGATGCCGCCGAAGTCGCCCCAGGAGCGGTGGAAGCGGCCGGTCATGTTGTAGACCGGCAGGCCCAGGGTGCGCATGTAGCGGGAATAGACCGGGAAGATATCGTATCCCCACCCGCCCGTGGGCAGGCACTCGTATTCCAGATGCGTGGCGATGTCGAGCTGGTCGGCGTAGTTGACGCCGTTGAAGTAGAGCAGGAGGTTCTGGCGCACGGAGCGCGCGGCCTCGGCGATGCGCCGGGCGATGCGGACCATGGTGAACTCGGCGAAGTCCTGGCGGGCGCCGGCGTCATTCCAGTCCAGGCCTTTGGCTTTCATCTCCTGGACGCACTCGGCGCCGACGCACTGGAAAGCGCCCATGCAGTCGAGGAAGAGGCCATCCACGGCGTGGGTGGAGACCAGTTCGCGGACCATGGCGAGCAGGTGTTCGGCGTAGGGGGAGTTGCAGCACATGGTGCGGAAGAAGTGGTCCATGCGCTCGGGGCGGTAGACGCAGCCTTCGGGCGAGACGGTGAGCCAGTCGCGATGGCGCAGGCCTTCTTCGTGGCTGAGGCCGACGTTGATGTAGGCGGAGAGGGCGATGCCTCTCTTGTGGCACGCCTCGAGCAGCCGCGCCAGCAGGTCGTACTTGAGCGATGGATGGCGCAGGCCGATCTTGGTGTCGTAGTAGGCCATGCCCAGGTTGCAGCGGGCGGGGAAGACGATGTAATCCACGCCCGCGTCTTTGAGGCGGCCGGCGAAGGCGTCGAAGTCGAACCTGGCGCCGACGCCGGGGCAGGCGGGCATGGTGTGAAAATCGAAGAACCAATACCATTTGGGCATGGGGTTCATGTCAGCGTTCCTTGATGGCCGTCCGGATTGCCCACGCCCAGCACGCGCGGCGCGGTCTTGCCGGGCCAGGCGATGGCGTAGGGCTGGCCGGGATAGAGGTCGAAGAAGTTGTCGGCCAGGGGGCGGCCGCCGTCGAGGTCGAGACAGACGCCCCAGGCGAACACGTCGCTGCGGAACACGGCGCGGCCCTTTTTCAGCGCGACGCGGACGCGCGCCCGCGGCCAGCGCATGTCGGCGGCGATGGGCAGGAAGAGGCGGTTGCGGGCCACAGCGCCGTCCGTCGTCTCCAGCGCGGCAAAGGCGGCGGAGGCGCGGGGGTTCTTCCAGCGCGAGAGGGGAAACGACGCCAGCGGCGTGGAGGCGTTGGCGGGCAGGCGCACGGACGCGCTCTGGTCCAGTTGGTAGCGGCCGGCCAGATCGAACACGCCGTAGCGCAGCGTTCCCTCAACGGGCTTGGGGGTGTCGTTGACGCCGAACACGACCACGTCCTTGCCCTCCTGCGCCACGACCACGCTCACCGGCGCCAGGGCGCGTTTGACCGAGGCGAAGACGGGGGTGCGGCGCAGGTAGTAGTCCACCACGGTCCAACTGCGCGTGGCGGGCCAGCAGTCGTTGAACATCCAGAACACGGCGGACGACGTGTCGAACTGGCGGCGGCGGAAGTTGTCAATGTACTCGCGCAAACCCTCGCTCTGGACCAGCCCGCCCCAGTAGGCGTATTCCTCCACGGTCATTTTGCGGATGTCGCGGCCGGTCCACTGGCGGATCATGGCGTCGGGCGCGCTGGGCATGTGCCAGGTGGCCACGGAGTTGTCGTGGATCTGCCAGGCAAAGGACGACGTGGTCTCGTGGCCAGGCGGCAGGCAGGCGCGCAGCGTGGGCAGGGACGTGGGGCCGAGCACGCCGCCTTCGTTGGGGAAGCGGCACTCCATCTTGCGGTAGCCGCGGAAATCGGTGTTGACGAAGCCGATGGACCAGGGGTGCTGGTCACCGGTGTGGTCCGCGGTGGGGCATTCGCCGTCGGGGGAATAGGGCGAGCTGGGCTGGTAGTAGCGGTCCGGGTCTTCCTCTTTGCAGATGCGCGGCAGCGTCAAGTGGAAGAGCGCGTAGTCGGGCATGACGCGTTTACGGTCCCAGCCCCACTGCCAATCGCCTTGCTCGCATTCGTTGTTGCCGCACCAGGCCACGAGGCTGGGTCTGGGCGCGAGGCGGCGGATGTTGTGGCGTGCCTCGGCCTTGCACTCGTTGTAGAATTCCTCTTCGGTTGTGGGATAGCGCGAACAGGCAAAGGCCATGTCTTGCCAGACCATGATGCCCTTGCGGTCGCAGAGGTCGTAAAAGTCGTCGCTTTCGTAGAACCCGCCGCCCCACACGCGAAGGAAGTTCATGTTGGCTTCCAGAGCGAGGTCGGTGAGCTTATCGAGACGGCGGCGGTCAACGCGGGCGAAGAGGATGTCGGGCGGGACGTAGTTGGCGCCTTTGCAGAAGATGGGGCGGTTGTTGATCTCGAAGCGGAAGAAACGGCCTTTGACGGGGTGGGGGTCCTGGTTGACGACGACGCGGCGGAAGCCGATGCGCTGCTCGCGCCGGCCCACGACGCGGCCGGCGACGGCGAGGGTGGCGCGCACGGTGTAGAGGGGCTGGCGGCCGTGGCCGCGAGGCCACCAGAGCTTGGGCTTGTCCACGTCCATCTGGGCTTCGACGAGGCCCAGGCCGGGCTTCACCTCGACATCAGAGGTGACGCGCTGGCCGGTCTCGATGATCTCGACCGTGAGCCGGGCGGGCTGGGGCTTGGGCGCCAGACCCTCGACAAAGAGCCTGGCGCGCACGCGGCCCTGGGCGAGGTCGGCCGAGACGGAGGCGAGGGGCGTGAACTGATCCACGCGCGCGGGGTCGCGGGTCCACTCCAGCCGCACGGGGCCGGTGACGCCGGCGTTGATGAGTCGCGGGGACCAATCCCAGCCGAACTGGCACTGGGGCTTGCGCAGCCACATGCGCTTGGTGAGCGCGCTATCCACGTAACGGCGGTCGTTGATGAAGTCGGAGCCGGGCTTGTCCATGGAGAGCCAGAGGCCGGCTTCAACGTGGACGACAAGCGTGTTGCGGCCAGGACGGACATGGCCTGTCACGTCCAGGCGGCAAGGGCGGTGGACGTTCTGGTGGCGGCCGACCTCCTTGCCGTTGAGGAAGATGGTGGCGCTGAGGTCGAGGCCTTCGAAAACCAGCCAGCAGCGCGAAGCGGCGGCGCCGCGCCGGGCGATGAAATCGCGGCGATAGGTCCACACGCACTCCTCCACCCACCGCGCCGCCAGCGCGTTGAGCCCTTCGCAAGGCTCTTGAATGAGCCCCGCGCGCATGAGGTCCAGGTGGACCTCTCCGGGGACCGTGGCGGGGATGAAGCGCGAGGGGTCGGGGCAGTCGCTCAACGCGTGCTCTTCGCGGCCGCGCTGGCCGTCGGTCCACGTCAGGCGCCATTGGCCGTTGAGGCTCAAGGTCTGAAGCATCTGGTTTCTCCGTGTTGACCGCACAGGGGAGAGGGCAACTCTGAGACCGGCGACATTCTACCAGGGGGGGAGGGGCGGGGACAGTAGGCGCAGCAGGGACGGCGAGGAAGGAAGGGGCTGCGGGGAGATGAGTGGCAAAGGGGGCGGCGGGGGCCGCAAAAACTTTGTTTTGCGTCTTGCGTTTCAGCGTGGCGCGCTATATACTATGCATTTGACAATTCGACTCGGCTTGCGGGAGACGCTGGGAAGGCGGTGAGAATCCGCCGCAGCCCCGCTGCTGTAACCGGGAACGAAAGCCCATCCGCGCCACTGCCTCTGGAGCGACCAGGGGTGGGAAGGCGGGCGAGTAGGACGATCCGGGAGCCAGAAGACCGGCCCGCAAGCCCCCTGACGACGCGCGTTCCGAGGGAGAACGCCCGAGGGCCAAAGCGGCTTTTCCGCCATTAACCCCTGCATCCCCGGGAGCGCAGGGGTTTTTCATTCACGTCCCCTCCCCCCTGCCTCCCGGGCGGTCTCTTTTTCCCTCCGCGCGCCAGCCCGGCGGCCGCAAGGCCGTCTTGGACAGGAAAGGAGGCGCGCCGCACCTGCCCCTTGCCCGGAAGCGCTGATCTGGACGCCGCGCAATGTCTGCTATTTTGTCCAAACGATAGTTTTTGGACGCGGGGACGTTGTTTGCGTTAGGAGGGCTTTGCCGTGACAGGTCGAGGGCGTGTTTCGGTCCGCCGGCTGGTTGCGAGGCTGGCGTTGTTGAGGGCGTTCACGCTGATTGAACTTCTTGTGGTCGTGGCCATTATCGCCATCCTGGCGGGCATGTTGCTGCCGGCGCTGGCGTCGGCGCGCGAAAAGGCGCGCATGACCTCGTGCGCCAGCAACATAAGGCAGTTGTGGCTGGCGGCGGACATGTACGCCACGGACTGGGGCGAATACTTCCCACCGCTGGCCATTGACATCAATGAGACGCTGGCGAACAAGCGGGGTACGGCGACGGCGGGTCGCTGGCGGTGGCATGGGCGCCGCAAGGGGGGCGACTACCCCTTTGACCCCAGGGTGGGGTACCTGGCGCCCTATCTGGGGCTGCCCACTCTGCGCGTGGAGATTCAGACCTCCACGGCCTATTACCCCAATCTCCCCAACAGCCTCGCCGAGAGCAATGAACTGCTGGGCGAGATCCGCAAGCTGGAGGGCATCAAGATGTGCCCGAGCTTTCGCAGCTACTACGCGGAGGGGAAGCTGAACTCCTACGAGTGGGGCTCGGGCGGGTACGGGTACAGCCCCTTTGTGGGCAACAGCGCCTACTACACCATTGACTCGGACGGGCTGTATTTCGGCGGGGCGCCCGGAGCGCGGCGGTCCATGTTCAGGGACCCGGCGAACACGATTATGTTCACCGACTGCGCCATGCCGCAGATGGACGGCAAGCGGCTCTATTTCGCGGAGGAGAGCGAAATCTATCCGCCGTATTGGGTGGACATGACAAAGCCCTACGGCGAGTCCAGCGTCGGCAAGCCCATGCCAGCGGTTTCCTGGGGCATGGCCTCGCCCACCATTCACTTCCGCCACAATGGAATGACCAACGTGGCGTGGCTGGACGGCCACGTGGACGCCAGGAGGCTGAGCTTCTCGGACGGAACGAACGCGTACAAGGCGCTCAGCATGGGCTCGGGTGTGGGTTGGTTCGGGCCCGCTGATTTCAGTCTCTGGGACTATCAGTGATGGGGGCATGTTGATGAGCAAGAGACTGATTGTCGCTTTTGTGGCGGTGTGCGCGGCCGGGCTCGTGGTGTTCTTCGCTACGCGGCCCGGTGACCCCATGGCCGGGGTGAAAGTGGTGGAGAATCGGACGCCAGAGAGCCTGATCCTGGTCTGCAAGTCGTGCGGGCAGGAGTTTGCGGCGGGCGAGGCCAAGCCCATGACCGGGCGCCAAGGGTTGTTCGTCTGTCCCAAGTGCGGCCAGGCCGTGCCCATCGTTGCGGCGAAAAAGAGCCGGTAGAGGAAGGTCTTTCCCGGCGGCCCGGAGGCGCTGACGATGGCGCTTCCGGGCCGCCTTCCCGGATTATCGTAAAGGAGCGGCTATGAAGGAGTGTCTGCCCAGCGTCAAGCTCGTCTTCCACACGCCCAGCCCGGAAGCGGCGATCGCGGCGGGGGCCAGGCTGTGTTACGCCCAGGAGACGAAGTCGCTTTTTGAGCCGGAGTCGCCCAGGACCTGCGCGTTCGTGCGGCGTCTGGCCGCCATGGGCCACATGAGCCCTGTGGAGCACGCGGTGTTCACGTTCTACATCGAGGGCGTGTCGCGGGCCATGACGCACCAGCTTGTGCGCCACCGCATCGCCAGCTACTCGCAGCGCAGTCAGCGCTACGTGGGCCATGACGGCTTCGACTACGTCGTGCCGCCGAGCTTGAAGGGCAAGACCGTGCTGACGGGGCTGGGACCGATCTCCGCGGAGGAGTACTACGCTCAGGCGATGCGGACGATCTCGGAGGCGTACGCGCGGCTGAACGACGCGCTGGGCCGGACGGGCGAAGCCAGCAATGAGGACTCTCGCTATGTGCTGCCCAACGCGTGCGAGACGAAGATCATGGTAACGATGAACGCGCGGGAGTTGCTGCATTTCTTTGAGGAGCGGTTGTGCCGGCGGGCGCAATGGGAAATCCGCGCCGTGGCGGACGAGATGTTGAGGCTGGTGAAGGAGGCGTGCCCGGCGGTGTTCGAGGGCGCGGGGCCGAAGTGCTTGCGGCACGGCCGCTGTCCCGAGGGCAAGATGAGCTGCGGGCAGTATGCGGAGATGAAGGCGCGATATGCGGCGGTCTAGAAGAAAGGAACAACGATGAGCGCGTGGCGCGAGAGGCTGGGCAGGAACAAGCTGCTGGTTCTGGACGGGGCGTGGGGGACGCTGCTTTCGGAGCGGGGGCTGGGCGCGGGCGAGCCGCCGGAGGCGTGGAACCTGAAACGAGGGGCGGACGTACGCGCCGTGGCGGCGGCCTACGCGGAGGCGGGGGCGGACATCGTGCTGACCAATACTTTCGGCGGCAGCCGGTTCAAGCTGGAAAAGAGCGGCCTTGACGGCCGGCTGGCGGAGATCAACCGCGAGGGCGCGCGCCACAGCCTGGAAGGCGTGGCGGGTCGTTCGCTCGTTTTCGGGTCCGTGGGTCCCACGGGAGAGTTCATGGCGCCGGTGGGTTCGGTGGGCGAGGCGGAGATGACGCACTGCTTCGCGGAGCAGATCAAGGCATTGGCCGGCGCCGGGGTTCATGGCATTGTCATTGAGACTATGACCGGCCTTGACGAAGCCAAGGCGGCTCTGCGCGCGGCCAAGGCGAGCTGCGACCTGCCCGTGGCCGTCACCATGACCTTTGACCGAGGCCACGCGTGGTACGCCACCATGATGGGCGTTCATCCGGCGCAGGCGGCCGACGAGTTGACCGCCGACGGCGCGGACATCGTGGGCGCCAACTGCGGGGCCGGCATTGACGACATGATCCGGATCATCCAACTGATGCGGTCGGCGACGCACGTGCCCCTTTGGGCCAAGCCCAATGCGGGGATGCCAAGACTCGTGGAAGGCCGCACGGTCTACGCTGAAACGCCCGAGGACATGGTGGGCAAGATGCCTTCCCTGGCCGAGGCCGGCGCCCACCACATCGGCGGCTGCTGCGGCACGTCGCCACGTCACACGCAGTTCTTCAAGATGTGCGCGGACCATCTGCGGAGAACCGCGCTGGGCTGCGTCGAGGCGGCGCCGGCTCTGCGGCGTTTGGCCTGAGCGCCGCGACGACGGACTTGGCGGGGTTCGCGGTTCATCTGGTAACATGGGCGCCTCCGCGCTGGGGTTGCCAGCGCTTGTCTGCCCAGAGGGAGGCGCTTGTTGCCGTCAGACTATGACGTGATCGTGGTGGGCGGGGGACCGGCGGGGATGATGGCCGCGGGCCGGGCCGCGGAGAGAGGCCGGCGGACTCTGTTGCTGGAGCGCGGGCCGGACGTGGGGCGCAAGCTGTTGCTGACGGGCGGGGGGCGCTGCAACGTGACCAATGCGGCGAGGGGCGAGGCGTTCCTTTCCGCATTTGGCGCGGCGGCGGGGTTTCTGCGGCCGGCGCTGGCCGCGTTCGACAGCGCGGCGCTGCGCGCGTGGCTGAAGGCGCGCGGGGTGGACACGGTGGAAGAGCGCAAGGGCCGCGTGTTCCCGGCCAGCCGCGACGCGCGCAACGTGCTCGACGCGCTGGTGCACTATCTGCTGACCACGGGCGTGAAGATCATGACCGGGCAGTATGTGACCGGGCTGTGGGTGGACGGGGGGCGGCTGTCGGGGGTGGTGACGCACGATTGGCGCTGGCGGGCGGGGTCGGTGATCGTGGCGACGGGCGGGTTGAGCTATCCGGGCACGGGGTGTTCGGGCAGCGGGTATGACATGGCGCGGCAGGCTGGCCACGCGGTCGTTCCCACCTATCCGGCTGTGGCCAATCTTGTGGCGCGCGAGCCGTGGCCGGCGATGTTGCAGGGCCAGCCGATCAAGAACGTGCGCGTGCGCGCGCTGGCGGGCGCGGAGGTCCTGGCCGACGTGCTGGGCGAGGCGGTGTGGACGCGCGATGGGCTGGGCGATCAGGCGGCTCTGGACATCTGCCGGCCGGTGGTTCTGGCGCTGGCGCGTGGGGCGGCCGTAGAGCTGGAGTTGGACCTGCGGCCCGCGGACACGGACGCGTCGCTGAACGAAAAGCTGCTGCATGCGATCAAGAAACGCGGCAAGGCGCGCATTGACGAGGTGGTGGGCGAGTGGGTGGGCGAACGCGCGGCTGAGGTCCTGTTGCAGGTTCATGGCGTGCAGCCGAGCAAGAAGATGAACCAGTGTTCCGAGCCGGACCGCAAGAAGATCGCGCGCATGGTGAAGCGGCTGCGGCTGAAGGTGACGGGGCCGAGGCCTATTGAAGAGGCGATTGTGACGGGCGGGGGCGTGGCGCTGGACGAGGTGGACCCGGAGCGCATGGAGAGCCGCAAGCTTGGGGGGCTGTTCTTCGCGGGGGAGACGCTGGATATCGCGGGGCCCTGCGGGGGGTACAACTTGCAGGCGGCGTTCAGCACGGGGCGGCTGGCGGGGGAGAAGGCGTAGCAGCCTGTTGAAAATGTCGCGTCTGTTCCGGGGACACGCTGCGATCCCGCCGTTGGCGGGCTGAGGCGCCATGTCCCCGCCGAGGCGGTGTCTTTTTCAACGGGCCGGTAAAGAGGGGTGGTTCGCCGCGGTTGAAGCTGGCCGCTGGAGCGCATAGAATCATGGGCGCGGGGGAGCGCGGGCTGGTTTGGGAGAGAGTTCCACCATGTCGGAGACGCCGGATCAAGAGATGGCGGCGGAGGCGGCGGCCAGGCTGGGCTTGGGCGCGGTGGAGGCCGTGGAGCCGTGGGGCGGCACGGCGGGCCGGGCTTGGCGGGCGCGTGCGGGGGGGCGGTTGTGGCTGGTGCGCAAGCGCGGGGCGAGGACATCCTCAGACGAGGCGGTGGCCTTTGACCACGGTTTGCGGCGTTGGCTGGCCAGCCGCGGCGTGCCCACCGTGGCGCCTGTTCAAGGGCCGGACGGGGCCAGTTTCGTCCGCATTCGGGACGCGGCGCTGGAGGCGTATCCCTTTGTCGAGGGGCTCGCCTTTGCGCAGGCGCCGGCGGGGGCCATGGCCAACGCGGCGCGTCAACTGGCGCGGCTTCATTTGGCGGGCGCGGAATACGAGGCGGCTCGTTCGGCGCCGCCTGTGGCGCAGTACGGGGCGATCGGGTTCCCGGAATCGAGCAGCCGCATGGAGGATCCGGCGCTGCTGGCGGCTGTGTACGGCAAGCTGTTGTCGGATCCGGCGTCGCGGGCGTTCGTGGAGGAGCGCGAGGCGGTGTGGGCGTGGCTGATGCGGTTGAACGCGGACTTCGGGCCGGAGGTGTACGAGGGCCTGCCTGCGACGCTGACGCACGGGGATTACACGCCGGCGAACCTGGTCTTTGACGCTGAGGGCGCCGTGGCCGGGGTGTTTGATTTTGACTGGGCGCGCTGGGCGCCCAAAGCGCGCGACGTGGCGGACGGGATGTATTTCTTTTCGGCGCAGCGGCGCACGCCTTTGCAGGCGGGCGACATCTGGTCGCTGACGGAGGCGGCGGCGTTTGACGTGGAGCGGTGCGCGCAGTGGGTTATGGCCTATCGCGAGGCGGGGCCGCTGTCGGCCAAGGAGATCAACGCGCTGCCTCTGGCTTTTGCGGCGAGGTGGCTGTCCATTCGCGCGGAGGGCATGGCCAAGGTTCCCGCGTCAGAGCGGTTGCGGTTCTGCTTCCGCGAGGCGGACTTGCCGCTGAAGTGGCTGGACGCGAACTGGCGGCGCGTGAAGGACCGTGTGTTTGAGCCGTGGCGAACGCCGGAGGCGCCGCAAGGCGGCGTGTGGAAGGATGACGGCCGATGAGACTGGCCGTGGCCGGCGCCAGCCACAAGACGGCTGGCATTGACACGCGCGAACGGCTGGCCGCGCCATGCGGCGAGGTGGGGGCGTATCTGAGCCGGGCGCGCGAGGCGCTGGGGGGCGGGGAACTCGTGCTGTTGCGCACGTGTCACCGGGTGGAGTTGTACGTGCACGCGGCCGCGGCGCGCGTGCGCGGGGACGGGGTGGCGAGGCTGGTGGGGTCGCTGGCCGGCCAGACGGTGAGGCCGGGCGAGGTGTATCAGTTTGAGGAGGCTGAGGCGGCGTCGCGGCTGTTCCGCGTGGCTGTGGGGCTTGACAGCGCGGCGCTGGGGGAGACGCAGATCCAGGGCCAGGTGCAGGAGGCTTACGAAACCTCGGCGAGGCTGGGGTTTGCGGGCCCGGCGCTGCACCGGCTTTTCCAGAGCGCGCTGGGCGCGGCGGGGCGCGCGCGGCGCGAGACGGGTCTGGACCGCCGGGCGCTGTCTATTCCGGCTTTGGCGGCGACGCTGGCGGCGCGGCTGTTTGACGGCGTGGCGGGCAAGACGATTCTGCTGGTGGGCGCGGGGGCGATGGGGGAGCTGCTGATTCAGGAGTTTCGCAAGCGCGGGGCAGGGGTGGTGATGGCGGCGAGCCGGCGCCGGGCGCGGGCTGAAGCGCTGGCGGCGCGTTATGGAGGGGTGGCGGTGGGGCTGGAGGAGATGCCAGAGCGGCTGGCGGATAGCGATATTGTGGTGTCGGCGAGTTCGGCGCCCCACCTGCTGATTCATCGCCATGACGTGGAGGCGGCGCTGCGGCGGCGGCCTGGGCCGCTGTTCCTCATTGACCTGGCGTCGCCGCGCGACGTGGACCCGGCCGTGGCTGACCTGCCTGGGGCGCATCTGTACAACCTGGACGACCTGAGCCGGGCAGTGGCGGAGCGGCGCCGGGAGCTGGCCAGCGCGGCGCAAGCGGCGGAGCGGGTGGTGGACGCGGCGGCGGAGGAGTATATGGCGTGGCGCGCGGAGAGGCGGCGGCGGGAGGGGGGCGGGTGCAACGGGCCGGGCGGGGCCTCGTGTTGCGCCTCATAAATAGCAAAGCTATTTGAGACACAACACTAGAGCGCGAAGGGGGTGACGTCCACGTTGGGGCGGACGGCCTCGACTTCGGCCATGGAGCGGAGGGCGGCGCGGGGGGTGCGGGCGCAGGCGCCGCCGCAGGCTACGCCGAGGCGCAGGGCCTCGGGCGCGGGCAGGCCGCTGGCCAGGCCGGCGAGATAGCCTGTGGCCAGGGCGTCGCCGCAGCCTACGGTGTGGACGACTCTGGCGCGGACCCTTTCCTTGGCGCGCCAAGCGCCTTGGGGCGTGACGGCCAGCGCGCCGCGGCCGCCGAGCGAGACCACGACGTGGGCGGCCTTTTGCGCCACCTGCCGCGCGGCGCGGACCACGGCCCGCGGCGTGGGGAGGGGGCGCCCGGCCAGTTCGGCCAGCTCTTCCTCGTTAGGCTTCACGAAGTCGGGCTTGGCCTCCAGGGCCGCGGGGAGGTAGTCGCCGCTGGTGTCCACCAGCAGGCGCGCGCCGGCGGCTTTGGCCGTGGCCAGGAGTTCGGCGTAGGCTTCCAGCCCGAAGCCAGGGGCGGGGCGGCCGTTGAAACAGACCCACGCGCCGGGCCTGGCCAGGGCGCGGGTCTTGGCGATGAGCCGGCGCGCGGCTTGGCGCGAGACTTCGAAGCCTTGCTCGGCGAGGTGGGTTTCCTGGCTGGCGCCGCGGTCGAGGATGGTGAGGCTGACGCGGGTGGAGCCTTCGACGAGGGTGAAGTCGGTCTGCACGGGCGTGCCGGCAAAGGCGCGGCGAAACATGGCGGCTTCTTGCCGCCCGACAAAGCCGATGGCCACGGCGCGGCAGCCCAGCGCGGCGAGGTCGAGGGCGACGTTGATGCCTTTGCCCGCGGGCTCGACCAGGGTGAGGCGGCAGCGCACGACGCCGCCGAGGCGCATCTGGTCCACTTCGACAGTGCGGTCAATGGCGGGGTTCAGCGTCACGACAATGATGTCCGGGTGTCTGCTCAAGGTCTGTCCTCTGGTTGTTGGGTGTGTTCTGGAGAACAGTATCGGCGGGGTGGGGCGCCAAGGCAAGGGGGCCGGGCGGGGTGAGCCGGGCGGGTCGGACGGATCAGGTGGTTCGAGTGATGTTGGGTGTTTTGGGGTTGACAAACATATATAGATGAGTAAAATAAGAGATATAGATGTGATTTGGGGGTCTTGTCGAGAGGGTACGCTTGCTGTGAGCGTCGCCAAGTACGAGTCAATCCGCGACAGTCTGCGCGACTGGATCAGCCGCACACGCGAGCCTGGGGAGGCGATTCCGGGCCAGGCGGACCTGGCGAAGCGGTACGGGGTGAGCCTGATGACGGCGCGGCGGGCGGTGTCGGAGCTGGTGGAGGACGGGTTGCTGGTGCGGTCGCACGGCCGGCGGACGGTGGTGGCTTCGCCCCATGAGCCGCGACGGCGCAAGGGTTCGACCGGGGCCACGATCCTTATCCTCAACGGTGGCGGGGTGGCGGTGTTTGAGAAGCTGGCCGTGCGGCTACAGAAGGAGCTGGCGGCGCGGGGGCATACGTGCGCGCTGAGCGATTTCGACTATTTCAGCCCGGGCCGGCCGGGGGCGGCGGAGGAGGACATTGACCGGGCGCTGCGGGCCACGCGGCCGGACGCGATCGTGTGCGGCCAGGTGTCGCACATGTGGGATGAGATTTCGGGCGCTATGGCGGGGGTGAAATGCCCTGTGGTCTACACGCAGTGTTACCGGCCTGTGCCTGCGAGCTTTGTGACGGTGAACATGGGGGAGGCGGCGTATCTGGGGGCTTTGCACCTTCGCCAGGCGGGATGCAGGCGCATCCGCTACTACGGGCCGAAGGACCGGCCGGGCGACTGGTCGTGGCATCGCTATTCGGGGCTGCGGCGCTACCTGGCCGAGTACGAGCCGGGTCTGGCGCTGGAGGATTTCTGCGTCGAGACCGGCTACTTCGCGGACCCGGCGTGCAAGACGGCGCTGGCGGAGTTCGCGGCGGGGCGCGTGCCGGACGGCATCCTGGCGAGTAACGACTTTGTGGCGATCGGGGTGATGATGGCGGCGCGCGAGCGGGGGATCCGCATCCCGGACGACCTGGCGGTCGTGGGCATGGACGATATCAGCGCGGCGGCGGCTTCGTCGCCGCCGCTGACGACCATCGCGCAGCCGACCGACGAGGTGGCGCGCGAGGTGACGCGCATCCTGCAGGCCGTGCTGAACGGCGACACGAGCCGGCATCAGGTCGTGGTATCGCCCCGGCTGGTTGTTCGCGGCTCCACGGTTCCCGCGGACGCTCTGGCGCCGGTGGGTGGCGCTCGGTGAAGAGGAGGAGATGGGCCATGCGGACATACTGCGGGCGGTTGGGGTTTTTCACGTTGATCGAACTCCTGGTCGTGGTGGCGATCATCGCGATTCTGGCGGCGATGCTGCTGCCGGCGTTGGCGTCGGCGCGGGAAAAGGCGCGGCGGTCGTCGTGCACGACCAACCTGCGGCAGGTGGGGCTGGCGCTGGCGGCTTACGCGGGCGATTACAGCGGCTATCTGCCGAGCTGGCCTTCGTGGTTTTCGGGCGCGACGCACAACTGGTGCGCCACGACGGGCGTGTGCGTGGACGACGACAAGCACAACACCAACGGCGCGCTGCGTTATCTGCCGAAGGAGTACACGTTCACGTACAAGGACGCCCGTGGCGAGAGCGTGAGCATCGCCCCGCGCAACGAGCACGACTTTTCGTATCAGTGCCTGGCCTTTGGCCGCAAGTACACGGGGGGGCTGGCCTCGAAGTTCGCGGCGGGGCAGCTGAACCTGGCGCCGAACGGGCTGGGGTTGTTGTTGACGTCGGGCTTTGTGTCGGAGGCGGGGGCGTTTTACTGTCCGAGTTCGGACAACATGCCGCCGCCGGCGCTGCAAGTCCTGGGCACGACGTATGAGCCGAACCGGGGGAACTTCCGGCTGGCGGACTGGCGGCAGGCGGGGGGCATGGACGGGAAGACGATGCTGTACGGGGACTGGCGCAAGGACCTCTCGACCTCGTCCGACGGCAAGTACAGCGACCAGTGCCTTATCAGCCACTACAACTACCGCAATGTGCCGTTGACCGTGGCGAACGCGTGGCACACGTATCAGGACCGGACGGACTTCGTGGGGCTGCCGGGCACGGCGCCGCGGATGGCGGCGGGCATCGGGCAGCCGCTGTTCCGGACGCATCGGGAGCTGGGCGGGCGGGCCATTGCGTGCGATACCTTCAGCAAGGGCAACCGCTATGACGCGGTGGGCGCGTATTGGACGGACAACCTCATGCAGCCGATCGAGAACTCGCGCGCGATCGCGGGCATGGGCCTCAAGGCCCACGTGGAGGGCTACAACGTTCTTTGCGGCGACGGCCGCGTGACGTGGCTGGGCGACCCGCAGCAGAGGATCATCTGGCACACGCAGGGCTTCCGCACGAGCAAGACCTATGGCGTGGGCTATGACCACTCGGCCCTGGCGAACAGCTATTTCCTGGGGATCAGCGGCAAGCCGTTCGGGACCATCGCCAGCGGCAAGACCGTGGACAGTGACTTTGTGGCGCACACGGCCATCGGTCTGTGGCACGAGCTGGACGAGGCGGCGGGCGTGGACGTGGGGGTGAAGTGACCGCGAGGCGCGCCGCTTCCCTCCCATTGTCCCCATTCCTCCTATTTTTCTCATCGGGCACACCAACGACCAGGAGCAAAGCATGATCGTGAGCAACCGGGCGCTTTGCGTGGCCGCGGCTTTGGCGGCGTTGTGGACGGCGGGTTGGGCGCAGCCGGCGGAGCCGTTGCGCTTTGCGTTTGACCAGCCCGCAAAGGGCGCGGCGGACGTGGCCGGCGTGCGCGTGGGGGTTGGCGGCGGCTCGGTGGGTTGGACGGCGCAGGGGGCGCAAGGGGGCGCTGTCGCTCTTGACGGCAAGGGCGGGCACGTCGTTCTCGGCCCTTCGCCGGCGCTGCGGTTTGCGCCTGGGCAGAGCTTCACCATTGAACTGCGCGCCAGGACCGAGGGCGCGCGCGACCGGACCTACGCGCTCCTCAGCGGCGGGGGCGTGGGCGGGTACTGGGCCTTCTATCAGGCGTCGAAGGGACGGCTGGGGTTTCGCCTGTCCGTGGACAAGGGCTCTCGCCGGTTCGAGGCGCTGGACCCGCGAGACGCCACGGGAGCGTGGACGCGCCTGGCCTTTGTCCGCGACGCGGAAGAAGGTCTGTTGCGCTTCTACTCCGACGGCAAGCTGATCCGCGAGGCCAAGGATGAGTTTTCGGGCGCGGTGTTCGACACGGATGGGCCGTGGTTGGTGGGCGCGGAACGGGGGGCGCTGGGGGCGTTTGTTGGCGCGCTGGACGAGGTGGTCATTACGCGCAAGGCGTTGCGGGCTTTCGGCGAGCAGAGCCCGGCCGCCGCCAAGGACGCCGCGGCCGAGCCGCCGCCCTACCGGCCGGTGGAAGCCAAGACCGAGACGCCCGACCCGCGGATCGCAGCGTCGTGGGAGGAGATTGACCGCGCTGGGGTGGACATCGTGCCTTGCCCCAAGAGCTTCAAGGGGGCGGGCCGCGACGTGGCGGTGGGCAAGGAGTGGACCGTGGAGACGCGGGCGGAGGGGCTGGCCGCGGGGGTGGAGCAGATCAACCGGCGGCTGGCCGAGCTGGGCGCGCCGGCGCTGGCCGCGCCGAAGGCGGGCGCGGCGGGGCACATCGTGGTGGGGCTGTTTGATCGCATGGCCGCTGAGCTCAAGCGCATCGGCTCGCCGGCCAAGCCGCCGCGCCAGGGTTATGTGATCGGGTTTGCCTGGGACGGGGCTCTGCCGGCGGTGGTGGTGGCGGGGGCGGACCTGGCGGGCGCGCGGTATGGGTGCGTGACGCTGGCGCGCATGTTGAAGAGCGGGCCGGCGCTGGCCGCGGCGAGCGTGCAGGACTGGCCGGACTACGCGCATCGCATGGGTTTCACCGTGCGCGACTATTTCACGCCGGAGACGCTGCCGGCGGCCAAGCGCGCGGTGGACGACGCGTTCGGGGCGAAGATCAACCTGATGTGGGGCCGGGGGTTCTACGTGCCTTTTGAGACGCTTTTCAAGAATCCGGAGTTGCGGCGGGAGTTGAACGCATACGCGGCTGAGCGCAACGTGCGCATCGTGATTGGCCACTCGGTGCACGTGGGCGAGGCGCCTTTCCCCAAGAACATGGCCGGCTATGGGACGCAGGGCTATCCCTACAAGCCTGAAGAGGGGCTGGTGGGGCATCGGGGCAGGGCGTACACATGGTCGCGCGACGACCTTCTGGACGCGCGCGCCGAGGAGTTCGCCCGCCTGATGCGCGAGACCGGCGCCGACACGTTCTATCTGCACTCGATGGACACCGGAGGCCGCGATAACCCGGAGAACTGGAACCTGCGCACCCCGATGGATCACAAGCGCTGGGGCAACGACCGCGGCGCCGCGGACGCGAACATCGTGAATCGGTTCGTCGCGAAGCTCCGGGCGGCCAACCCGGAGGCGACACTCTTTTACGTGGCGTATCCCTATGGCAGCCGCTATCTCGCGTATCCCGAGGTCGTCGAGTGGCTGGCGCGGCTCTCGGCGTTGACGCCGGAGAGCGTCTATTTCTGCGTGCGCGAAGGCCAGCGCGGCGACATGGAGCAATGGAAGGACGCGGCGCGCCAGGGCCGTTTCATCTACCATCAGCCCACGGCCACGGACCACGGCTTTTTGTTCCACGTGGCGGGGCGGTACGCGCGGACGTTTTTCTTTGACGACAAGGACGTGTATTGGCTGCTGACGAGCGCGGAGCCGATGTGGGTGGGGGCGGAGTATGCGTGGAACACGCAGGCGCCGGGTTGGGGGTTCATGCCGTCGCAGTACATGGAGCCGGCGACGGCGGACGCGTGCCCGGCGGTGATTGCCGAGCGGCTGACGCCGCGCGTGGCGCGGGTGCTCTACGGCGAGGCGGCGGGCGCGGACATGGCGGCGGCGCTGCTTTCGCGGCTGCCGGCGCGGCTGGCGGTGACAGCCAAGGGTCTGACGGGGGTGGAGCCGGAGGCGTTCTTCCGCGAAAAGACGGCGGCGGCGAAGGAGGCGCTCAAGCGCGCGGAGGCGGCGGGTCCGCGGGTTCTGCCCAGGGCGAAGGAGGACTACACGCGCATGCTGGCGTCAATCCGCGAGGCGCGGCATGTGATGGAGGCGCGCTATCTCTACTTCCGCAGCCGTCGCGAGCTGGCGGCGGAGAACACCGAGGCGGCGCAGGCGGCCATCGCGGCGGCGCGCAAGGCCCTGGAACCCCTTGGGGCCAAGAGCCTCGGCGTCGAAGCCATCTTGAAAGACCTGGACGTGGCGGCGGACATCAAGTGGAGGCGCGAACGCAGGCAGATCGTTCTGGACGCGAACAAGCCGGGTCTGCGCGTGGGCGTGTATCGGCGGGGCGGGGCGTTCTATCAGGGCGTGGTGGAGAGCTTGTCGGGCCTGCCGGGGGCGCAGGTGGGGACGTTCGAGAACCCGGCGGCGCGCGAGCTGGCGCAGTACAACGTCATCATTTTTCCGGCGGGCAAGGATATGTGGGACATGACCGAGGACTGGCGCGTGACGGTGCGGGCGTTTGTGGAGAAGGGCGGGGGCGTGATCTTCTCGCACAACTCGGTGGGGCGCTATCCCACGTCGGCCTTTGGCCAGCCGGTCTTTCCGGAGGTGTGCGCGGGCTATGCGGGGCGGATGGAGAAGGAGCCGCTGCTGACTGTGGCGGCGCGGCATCCCAGCCTGGGCGGGCTGGCGGCGGGGGCGGAGTTTCGAGAGGCGTACACGGACCACATGTGGGTGAACCCGGGTCCCAAGGGGACGGTGCTGCTGAAGGACAAGGCGGGCAAGGCCGTGGCTGTGGCGGGGGAAGTGGGCAAGGGACGGGTGATCTATACGGGGATCATCTTTGGGGTGACGGCTTCGAATGATCTGCGGGAGTCGACAGGGGAGATGTGGAAGATGCTGTT